>NZ_JBJZOU010000023.1:0-207502 GCF_057808395.1 Serratia sp. TSO36
GCCATTGTAGCACGTGTGTAGCCCTACTCGTAAGGGCCATGATGACTTGACGTCATCCCCACCTTCCTCCAGTTTATCACTGGCAGTCTCCTTTGAGTTCCCGGCCGAACCGCTGGCAACAAAGGATAAGGGTTGCGCTCGTTGCGGGACTTAACCCAACATTTCACAACACGAGCTGACGACAGCCATGCAGCACCTGTCTCAGAGTTCCCGAAGGCACCAATCCATCTCTGGAAAGTTCTCTGGATGTCAAGAGTAGGTAAGGTTCTTCGCGTTGCATCGAATTAAACCACATGCTCCACCGCTTGTGCGGGCCCCCGTCAATTCATTTGAGTTTTAACCTTGCGGCCGTACTCCCCAGGCGGTCGATTTAACGCGTTAGCTCCGGAAGCCACGCCTCAAGGGCACAACCTCCAAATCGACATCGTTTACAGCGTGGACTACCAGGGTATCTAATCCTGTTTGCTCCCCACGCTTTCGCACCTGAGCGTCAGTCTTCGTCCAGGGGGCCGCCTTCGCCACCGGTATTCCTCCAGATCTCTACGCATTTCACCGCTACACCTGGAATTCTACCCCCCTCTACGAGACTCTAGCTTGCCAGTTTCAAATGCAGTTCCCAGGTTGAGCCCGGGGATTTCACATCTGACTTAACAAACCGCCTGCGTGCGCTTTACGCCCAGTAATTCCGATTAACGCTTGCACCCTCCGTATTACCGCGGCTGCTGGCACGGAGTTAGCCGGTGCTTCTTCTGCGAGTAACGTCAATTGATGAGCGTATTAAGCTCACCACCTTCCTCCTCGCTGAAAGTGCTTTACAACCCGAAGGCCTTCTTCACACACGCGGCATGGCTGCATCAGGCTTGCGCCCATTGTGCAATATTCCCCACTGCTGCCTCCCGTAGGAGTCTGGACCGTGTCTCAGTTCCAGTGTGGCTGGTCATCCTCTCAGACCAGCTAGGGATCGTCGCCTAGGTGAGCCATTACCCCACCTACTAGCTAATCCCATCTGGGCACATCTGATGGCAAGAGGCCCGAAGGTCCCCCTCTTTGGTCTTGCGACGTTATGCGGTATTAGCTACCGTTTCCAGTAGTTATCCCCCTCCATCAGGCAGTTTCCCAGACATTACTCACCCGTCCGCCGCTCGTCACCCGGGGAGCAAGCTCCCCTGTGCTACCGCTCGACTTGCATGTGTTAAGCCTGCCGCCAGCGTTCAATCTGAGCCATGATCAAACTCTTCAATTAAAAGCTTGATGTGCTTCCACTCGAGAAGCGATGCTCAAAGATTTACTGCATGAATTTTACTTCAGTTAGTCACTCTTCAAGACTTGATATTTTTTTGCATCCGAAGATGCTGGATATCGTCTTGTGGAGTGCCCACACAGATTGTCTGATAAATTGTTAAAGAGCAGTGAGTTAGGCACTTTCGCTTGCTAACTCGAGGTGGCGTATATTACGCTCTCCTCTTTCAGAGTCAACCCTAATTTTCAGGATTTTTTCTCTTTCTTCCCGGCCGCTGTGTGAAGTGAATCACTTGCGCCGTGTCGATGGAGGCGCATTATAGGGAGCCGGTTCAGAATGACAAGCGATAATATGCATTTTTTATCTGACCGCTCACTATTCATTCGTAACGCCTATTAAACCCGCTTTTTGATGGCTTCAGGCAGGTCCGCCAGGCTATTTAGCACCCAATCGGCCAGCTTTTCGCCCTGCTCCGTCACCGGCTTGCCGGTACGCACCAGCACCTTGGTGCCGACGCCGGCCGCGATCGCCGCCTGCATATCTTCCGGTTTATCGCCCACCATATAAGAAGCGGCCATATCGATGTTCAATTCCTGCTGCGCTTGCAGCAGCATGCCCGGCTGCGGTTTACGGCAGTCACACACCTGACGATACTCTTCTACTACCGCCTCCGGATGGTGCGGGCAGAAATAGATGCCGTCGAAGTCAACGTCGCGATCGGCCAGCGACCAGTCCATCCACTCGGTCAGGTACATGAATTGGTCTTCGCTGAACTTGCCGCGCGCAATGCCGGACTGGTTGGTCACCATTACCAGCGCGAAGCCCATCTTTTTGAGTTCGCGACAGGCGTCAATCACGCCGTCAATAAAGTGGAAGTTGTCGATTTCATGGACATAGCCATGGTCAACGTTAATCGTACCGTCACGATCGAGAAAAATTGCTGGAACGCTTTGTGTCACCGCTTTGCTCCTGAGGGGCTGAATACGCGGACAGTATCGCATGTTTTACCCCGCACTGAGAACGCCAGAGAACGTCGCAGGCCGTTGACTTGGACGTCTAGACGCCTTAACATCTGATCCATACCTTGGTTCCACGCCGAGGTTTACTTTTATCTAGCCACGGGCAACCACGCTAAAATAAGAAGAATATGATTAAACTTTCTAACATCACTAAAGTGTTCCAGCAGGGTTCGCGCACCATTACCGCGCTCTCTGACGTGACCCTTCACGTCCCTGCCGGGCAAATCTATGGCGTCATCGGTTCCTCCGGCGCCGGTAAAAGCACGCTGATTCGCTGCGCCAACATGCTGGAGCGCCCAACGTCCGGCCAGGTGCTGGTCGATGGTCAGGATCTGACCTCGCTGTCGGAAAGTGAACTGACGCGCGCCCGTCGCCAAATCGGCATGATCTTCCAGCACTTCAACCTGCTCTCTTCCCGCACGGTGTTCGGCAACGTGGCGCTGCCGCTGGAGCTGGACAATACGCCGCGCGCCGAGATCAAAAAGCGCGTGACCGAACTGCTGGAGCTGGTCGGCCTGGCGGACAAGCACGACGCCTACCCGGCCAATCTGTCCGGCGGCCAGAAACAGCGCGTGGCGATCGCCCGCGCGCTGGCCAGCAATCCTAAAGTGCTGCTGTGCGATGAAGCCACCAGCGCGTTGGATCCGGCCACCACCCGTTCCATCCTGGAACTGCTGAAAGACATCAACCGCCGGCTGGGCCTGACCATTCTGCTGATCACCCATGAAATGGACGTGGTGAAACGCATCTGCGACCAGGTCGCGGTCATCAGCCAGGGGCAACTGATCGAAAAAGACAGCGTCAGCGAAGTGTTCTCGCACCCGAAAACCCCGCTGGCTCAGCAGTTCATTCAGTCCACGCTGCATCTGGATATCCCGGACGACTACGCCGCGCGCCTGTCGCCGGAGCGTCAGGGCGACCGCCAACCGCTGCTGCGCCTGGAGTTCACCGGCCAGTCGGTCGATGCGCCGCTGCTGTCTGAAGCCGCTCGCCGCTTCAACGTGAACAACAACATTATCAGCGCCCAGATGGATTATGCCGGCGGCGTGAAATTCGGCGTGATGCTGGCGGAGCTGCACGGCAGCGACGAAGACGCGCTGGCGACGATTAAGTTCCTGCAGGAAAATCAGGTAAAAGTAGAGGTTCTGGGTTATGTCTGAGGCAATGATGTGGTTGATGGCGCGTGGCGTGTGGGAAACCGTCATGATGACCTTTGTCTCCGGCTTCTTCGGTTTCGTGCTCGGCCTGCCGGTAGGCGTGCTGTTGTATGTCACCCGCCCGGGGCAGATCATCGCCAACAACTCGCTGTATAAAATCCTGTCCGGGCTGGTGAACATCTTCCGTTCTATCCCGTTCATTATCCTGCTGGTTTGGATGATTCCATTTACCCGCATGATCGTCGGCACCTCTATCGGTCTGCAGGCGGCCATCGTGCCGTTGACCGTGGGCGCCGCGCCGTTCATCGCGCGCATGGTGGAAAACGCCCTGCTGGAGATCCCGTCCGGTCTGGTGGAAGCGGCGCGCGCCATGGGCGCCACGCCGATGCAGATCATCAAGAAAGTGTTGCTGCCGGAAGCCCTGCCGGGCCTGGTCAACGCCGCGACCATCACGCTGATCACCCTGGTGGGCTACTCCGCCATGGGCGGCGCGGTCGGCGCCGGCGGTCTGGGCCAAATCGGTTACCAATACGGTTATATCGGTTATAACGCCACAGTGATGAATACCGTATTAGTATTACTGGTAGTTTTGGTTTATCTGATCCAATTCTGCGGCGATCGCATCGTCAAAGCCGTTACCCATAAATAGTTTCACAGCATGTTAATGCGAGTCTAATGAGGAAGGGATATGTCGTTAAAATTTAAATCCATCGCGGCAATTGGCGCACTGATCGGCTCTCTGGCTCTGGCGGGCTGCGGCCAGGATGAAAAGAATCCGAACCACATCAAGGTCGGCGTGATCGTCGGCGCTGAGCAGCAAGTGGCCGAAGTAGCTCAGAAAGTGGCGAAAGAGAAATACGGTCTGGACGTTGAGCTGGTGACCTTCAACGACTACGTGCTGCCTAACGAAGCGTTGAGCAAAGGCGATATCGACCTGAACGCCTTCCAGCACAAGCCATACCTGGACCAGCAGATCAAAGATCGCGGCTACAAGCTGGTGCCGGTCGGCAACACCTTTGTTTACCCGATCGCCGGTTACTCCAAGAAAATCAAATCGCTGGACGAGCTGAAAGAAGGCTCTCAGATCGCACTGCCTAACGATCCGACCAACCTGGGCCGTTCGCTGCTGCTGCTGCAGAAAGTCGGCCTGATCAAACTGAAAGACGGCGTTGGCCTGCTGCCGACCGTGCTGGACGTGACCGAGAACCCGAAAAACCTGAAGCTGGTTGAGCTGGAAGCGCCTCAGCTGCCGCGTTCTCTGGACGATCAGCAGATCGCGCTGGCGGTGATCAACACCACCTACGCCAGCCAGATCGGTCTGACGCCGGCGAAAGACGGCCTGTTCGTGGAAGATAAAGACTCGCCTTACGTCAACCTGCTGGTTGCGCGCGAAGATAACAAAGATGCGGAAAACGTGAAGAAATTCGTACAGGCCTATCAGTCTGACGAAGTGGACGCCGCCGCCAACAAAATTTTCAACGGCGGTGCGGTGAAAGGCTGGTAAGCGCTTATTCACCAATTTTATTCCTATAATTGCAAGACGGGCCAAGGCCCGTCTTGTTATTTCCGCCATAGATTGCTTCAATAGCGCCACTTTCATTAAGGCAGAGGAATCTCAATGCGTGTTTTACCTCTCTGTTTGTTAGCGCTCGCGCTGGCCGGATGTTCATCGCAACGTATCGCGCCGTCCTCAACAAACAGCACCAGCAAGCCGACCACTACCGCCCCGGCCAAGACCACGCCGGCCGCCCGCCCCGCTCCGGTAAAACTGTACAAAAGTGCAGAAGAGCTCGTGGGCAAGCCATTCCGCGATCTGGGTGAAGTGTCCGGCGAATCGTGCCAAACCACCGTACAAGACTCCCCACCGAATCTGGCTACCGCCCGTAAACGCATGCAGATCCGCGCGTCTTACATGAAGGCCAACGCCGTGCTGCTGCACGACTGCCAGATTGTCAGCGGCGTCGCCGGTTGTTACCAGCAGGCCGTCTGCCAGGGCTCGGCGCTTAACGTCTCGTCCAAATGACCGAATTCGTTTTCGAGCAGATCGGCGTGATCCGCTCGCCGTATAAAGAAAAATTCGCCGTTCCCCGCCAGCCGGGGCTGGTCGAAGACGGTGGCGGCGAACTGCTGCTGCTGCCACCTTACAACCAGGCGGAGGCGGTACGCGGCCTCAGCGATTTCAGCCATCTGTGGGTGATGTTCATTTTCCATCAAACCCTGGAAGGCGGCTGGCGGCCGACGGTGCGCCCGCCGCGTTTAGGCGGCAATGCCCGCATGGGCGTGTTCGCCACCCGCTCCACCTTCCGCCCCAACCCGCTCGGCATGTCCCTCATTGAGCTAAAAGGCGTGCGGGTGAAAAACGGCGAAGTGGCGCTGGAGCTGGGCAGCCTCGATCTGGTCGACGGCACCCCGGTGGTAGACATCAAGCCTTATCTGCCGTTCGCCGAGAGCCAACCGCAGGCCCGCGCCGGTTTTGCCCAGGCCGCGCCCGCCGGCGATATGCCGGTGCGTTTCGCGCCTCAGGCCGAGCAGCAGCTGCTGCAACATCAGGCGCGTTATCCGCAATTAAGGCGTTTTATCAGCCAGGTGCTGGCGCAAGATCCCCGTCCCGCCTATCGTAAAGGAGAGGACGTCGAACGGGATTACGCCGTCTGGCTGCTGGATTTCAACGTGCGCTGGCGCGTCGTGGACGGTCATACCGAAGTGTTGGCGCTCGACCCGCGTTAAAATTCCGCCGCCTCTCTTTTGGCGACCCGCTCGCGCTGGTAAACTAAACCACTTTTGTCACTTTTGGCCGCCACTCTGGCAGCCCGATGCAATTTGCAGTTCTAACGGAACCAAAACACCATGCGTACTAGCCAATATCTGCTCTCCACATTGAAGGAGACACCTGCCGACGCCGAAGTGATCAGCCACCAGCTGATGCTGCGCGCCGGGATGATCCGCAAGCTGGCCTCCGGTCTTTACACCTGGCTGCCGACCGGCCTGCGCGTTCTGAAAAAGGTTGAAAACATCGTTCGCGAAGAAATGAACAATGCTAACGCGATCGAAGTTTCCATGCCGGTGGTTCAGCCTGCCGATCTGTGGCAGGAAAGCGGCCGTTGGGAGCAATACGGCCCCGAGCTGCTGCGCTTCGTCGACCGCGGCGATCGTCCGTTCGTGCTGGGCCCGACGCATGAAGAAGTGATCACCGATCTGATCCGCAACGAGATCAGCTCGTACAAACAGCTGCCGCTGAACTTCTTCCAGATCCAGACCAAGTTCCGTGATGAAGTGCGCCCGCGTTTCGGCGTAATGCGTTCCCGTGAGTTCCTGATGAAGGATGCCTACTCCTTCCATACCTCGCAGGAGTCTCTGCAAGAGACTTACGACGCGATGTACGAAGCGTACAGCAAAATCTTCAGCCGCATGGGTCTGGATTTCCGCCCGGTGCAGGCCGATACCGGCTCGATCGGCGGCAGCGCCTCGCACGAATTCCAGGTGCTGGCAGACAGCGGTGAAGACGATATCGTGTTCTCCACCGGTTCCGACTTCGCCGCCAACATCGAGCTGGCGGAAGCGGTCGCGCCGGCGGCGCCTCGCGCGGCGGCCGGCGAAGAATTGCGTCTGGTGGATACGCCGAACGCCAAAACCATCGTTGAGCTGGTCGATCAGTTCCAGTTGCCGGTGGAAAAAACCGTGAAGACGCTGATGGTACGCGCCACCGAAGAGAGCGGCCACAAGCTGGTTGCCCTGCTGGTGCGCGGCGATCACGAGCTGAACGAAGTCAAGGCCGAGAAGCTGGCGCAGGTTGCCACGCCGCTGACCTTCGCCACTGAAGAAGAAATTCGCGCCATCGTCGGCGCCGGCCCGGGTTCACTCGGCCCGGTCAACCTGCCGATGCCGGTGGTTGCCGACCGCAGCGTGGCGGCAATGAGCGACTTTGGCGCCGGCGCCAACGTCGACGGCAAACACTACTTCGGCATCAACTGGGAGCGCGATCTGCCGCTGCCGCAGGTGGCCGATATCCGTAACGTGGTGGACGGCGACGCCAGCCCGGACGGTCAGGGCACGCTGCTGATCAAACGCGGCATCGAAGTGGGCCATATCTTCCAGCTCGGCACCAAGTACTCGGAAGCGATGAAAGCGACCGTGCAGGGCGAAGACGGCCGCAACCAGGTGCTGACCATGGGTTGCTACGGCATCGGGGTCACGCGCGTCGTGGCCGCCGCCATCGAGCAGAACCACGACGAACGCGGCATCATCTGGCCGGACGCCATCGCGCCGTTCCAGGTCGCTATCCTGCCGATGAACATGCACAAGTCGTTCCGCGTGCAGGCGCTGGCCGAAGAGCTGTACAACACCCTGCGCTCCCACGGCATCGACGTGATCCTCGATGACCGCAAAGAGCGCCCGGGCGTGATGTTCGCAGATATGGAGCTGATCGGCGTGCCGCACTCTATCGTTATCGGCGACCGCAATCTCGACAACGAAGAGATCGAGTACAAGAACCGCCGCGTCGGCGAGAAGCAAATGATCAAAACCGGCGAAATCGTTGATTTCCTGCTGGGCCAGATCAAACGCTAAGCATCGAATGCCAGAAAGTAAAAAACCCGCCTAGGCGGGTTTTTTTATATCCGAAATCGCTTATTTGCTGCTGCAGTTCTTGCTGCGGTCAAACACGATTTTGCCATCCGGCACCAGCGCCTTCTCGGTCAGACCTTCCTCCATCGACGGCTGCACGCTGAAGTGCGCGCTGAACGTCAGGAATACCGGCTCGCCGGCGGTCTTGTATGCTTTGGCGTAACCTTGCTCCAGCGCGATGTTGTTGTCCACCGGGAAGGTTTTGCCGGTAGCGCAGTCCTTGAAGACCGCCGCGTCCGCCATATAGGTGTAGCTGCCTTTCAGCGTCATCGGCGTTTTAGGCAACGGCTTCTCAACCGGATCCAGACGGTAATTCAGCTTGGACTCGATCGGCACGCCGCTGCGATCCAGCATTTCCAGGCTCTTGCCCACCGGGCGGAAATAGCGTTTTTCGCCGTTGCTGTCGGTCAGCACCAGTTTATCCGCGGTGCGCGCCCATTTGCCGTAGTCGGCAAAGGTCTGATCGCCGTCTTTGGTGCCGCGATAGGTTTCCTGCAGCACGAAGGTGCCGTCCTCATCCAGGAACAGCGCCGTATCCAGACCGCCGCAATCGGCGCAAGGCAACCCCCCTTGATAGCTCTGCGGCATCGGCTGCAGCGGTTGTTCCTTCGGCTGATAATGATTGTTGCATCCCAACAACGAGAGTGCGCCTGCCGCGAGGAACAGGGCTACCGTAATTTTTTTCACAGTTATTCTCCTACTGTGTTCATGTATTCCTAAGTGCGAACCTTGCCACGCAGCGCCTTGGTGGCGCCTTTACGCGCCTTGCCTTCCAGGCGACGCAGTTTGGCCCCTTTTGTGGGCTTGGTCGCCTTGCGCGTTTTTTCCACCACCATCGCCTGCCGAATCAGCGCGGCCAGCCTGGCCAACGCCGCTTCGCGATTCAATTCCTGACTGCGATACTCTTGCGCCTTGATAATCACCACGCCATCGGCGGTAATGAGATGATGATTCAGCGCCAGCAGCCGTTCCTTATAATACTCTGGCAGGCTGGATGCCCGGATGTCAAAGCGCAAATGGATCGCCGTTGAGGTTTTGTTCACGTGCTGGCCGCCCGCGCCCTGCGCGCGGATCGCCGTCAATTCCAGCTCATTATCCGGTATGGCGACGTTTCTTGACAGTTCCAGCACCGGTCACACCTGCGCCAGCTGCCACTCGGCGAACTGGATTTCCAGACTATTCTGAGCATCGGACAGCCAAATAGTTCCCTCCTGCAACGTCGCCTGCAGCGTCATGGTGCGGCTGGCCAGCGCAGTCAGGCGCGCCAGCTGTTCGTCGTCGAGGAAACGCACGCTCAGGTTCTTGTAGCCGGCCACCTTGCCCTGCATTCCCTGCCACCACACATGTGCGGCGCGCTCGCCGTAAGCGTACAGCACCACGCGCGGCGACTGGTTGCAGGCCTTGCGGATGCGTTTTTCGTCGGGCAACCCCATCTCGATCCACATTTCCAGCCCATTGTGGTCGTTGCGCTGCCAGATCTCCGGCTCGTCGTCGGCGCTCAGCCCTTTGGTGAACACCAGCCGCTCGTCGGCATGGCAGATCCAGGCCAACAGGCGCAGCATCATGCGCTGCTCGTTTTCGGACGGGTGTTGCGCCAGCGTCAGCGTGGCGTCGTGGTAGAAATGACGATCCATATCAGCGATATTGACCGCGGCTTTATAAATGGTTGCTTTCAGCGCCATGGGTGACCTCGTTATTATCCGGCGACAGTGTACTTGATCAGGGCCGAACGCCGCCAGCGCGGCCCGGCCGCGGCAGTGCGAAAGGCGTGCCGGGGTGCTGATAACTCCATAACAGCTGTGCTATAGTCGTCTGGGATAGGATAAAACTCCAAGAGCCTGCGCCTCATCGCGATAGTAGTCTTGATGATGCAGAGGTTCTTAAGGGAGGAAACTGTGCAACAATACTGTGAGTTAGTACGCCGTACTTACGCCGAGATTGGCAGTGGAGATCTTGGCTACGTGCCCGATGCGCTGGCTTGTGCGTTAAAGGCATTGGACGATGTCGCAGCGAACGATGCGCTACCGTCCTCCGTTAGGGAACAGGCGGCCTTTGCCGCCGCTAACTTATTGGTGAGCGACTATGTTGATGAATGATGAGTACCAACCCATCAATTGCGATGACTACGACAACCTGGAACTCGCCTGTCAGCATAAACTTATTCTGAAGCTGGAGTTACGCGACGGAGAAGTGATCGAGGCCAAGGCGATCGACCTGCTGCAAAAGAAACGCGTTGAGTATCTGACCATCGAACAGAATGGCCAACAGCGCGACCTGCGTCTGGACCATATCAGCAGTTTCAGTCATCCGGAAATCGGTACCGTGGTCGTCAGTCTGTCGGACTGAGCAGCGGTAACCCCATCCCAACAGGGCAGCCCAACGGCTGCCCTCGTCATTTACGGCTTCAGGCTGGCGTAAAAGGCCGCCAGATCGGCGATATCGTCATCCGACAGCCCCGACACGTAGGCCTTCATCACCTCGGCCTGGCCGCCGTTGCGCTCCCCTTTTTTGTACGCCTGCAGCGCGTGCTGCAGGTACATGGCGTTCTGCCCGGCCAGATTCGGGTACATCGGCACCGTCACCTTGCCCTGCGCGCCGTGGCACGCAGCACAGGCGGCGGCTTTCGCCTGGCCGGCCGCCGCATCCCCCGCCGCCAACGCCGGCAGGCTGAACAGGCCGGCGGCCAACAGCGTGATCCCCACAAACTTCATTATTGCTCCTCGCGATTATGATTTTTTTCCCAGCGCAGCCGCCACGGACGTTCGCCTTCCGGCACCTGCCCCGCCTCACAGACGAATACGCCCAGCGCGGCGATCAGCTGCTCATCATAATAAATCAACGGGATGCGTTCACGCTGCCAGGGCGGGATCCCCAGCTCCTGCCACAATTTTTTTATCGGCCGCGAATGGGCGCGCCCCACGATGCGCACCGCGCCCTGCACGCCGCCGAAACGAATGCTGATCCGCTGCGACGGCTGCGGCGCGCGCAGCGCCAGCTCGCCCTCACCCGCGACAAGCCGCCCCAGCCCGTCCGGCAGCGCCAGCGGCTGATCAGGCTGCCAGGGCAGATGCACATCGCGCAGCGCCGCCAGCGGCGGCAACAGGTGCAACCGGCCGCGGAAACGGCGAATCTGATAGGCGCCGAGCTGCAGCTGCGGTTCGGCATCCTCCCGGCTGAGCGCCACCTCCTCCCACAGGCGCTGAAGCTGCTCACGCGCCGGCATGGTGACGTTAAACAACGCGATCCAGCGCCGCAGCAAGGCGAAGCGCCGCACCGGCGAACAGTCCGTCAGGCCGTCGATCGCCAATGAGCGATCCGCCGCCAACAGGCTTTGCAGCGGTTCTGCCAGCAGTTCGTCCAGCAGCTGCTCCTGCTCGGCGCACAGGCCGGCGCTGCGCGCCACCGCCGAGGCGAAGTGCGGCCAGCGCTGGTTGAGCTGCGGCAACACCTGCAACCGCAGGAAATTGCGATCGAAGCGCGTGTCCTGATTGCTGTCGTCATCTATCCAGGTTAAGGCGTGGCGTTGCGCGTAGTTTTCCAACGTCTGGCGTGAGCAACCCAACAGTGGCCGCAACAGCAGGTGCTCGCCCAACGCGGTGCGCGCCGCCATCGCCGACAGCCCCGCCGGCCCGCTGCCGCGCTTGAGCGCCAGCAGGAAGGTTTCGCTTTGATCGTCGAGGTGTTGGGCGGTGAGTAGCGCTTCGCCCTCCGTTAGCGCGGCGCTGAAGGCGGCATAGCGCGCCGCGCGCGCCGCCGCTTCGATGCCGCCCTGGCGGGCGTCCACCTGCACGTGCGTCACCGTCAGCGGGATCTGCCAGTCGGCGCAGCGGCTGCGGCAATGCTCAACCCAGCGGTCGGCGAAGGCGCTCAGGCCGTGATGCACATGCAGCGCGCGCAGTTGCATTCCCGGACGCCGGCGGCGCAACGCCGCCAGCACATGCAGCAGTACGCTGGAATCCAGGCCGCCGCTGAACGCCACCAGCAGCCGCTGCTGCGCGCCCAACTGGTCTGCCACCCGCGTCGTTAATTGATCAGTATTCATCGGTCGGCTTTGTCACTTCTACATAGCTGCACGTTAACCCCGCCTACCGTCATCAATCAAGCATTAACCGTCCGTGCCTGGCGCCGCGTCAGCAGCCACCAACCGCCCAGCACCGCGATCACCGCCAGCGCGCATCCGGCCGCTCCCCAGCCAATCTGGGCGAAAATGCGGCCATACGCCTGCATCGCCGCCCCCTCGACGTGATCCTCGGCGGTCTGGTTGGCGATGATGCCCGCCAGATAGTTGGCGATCGAGCCGGTCGCCAGCATATAGATGCCGGTCAGCACGCCGGTGGCGCCGGGGATATTCAGCCGGGTGATCTGCGCCATCGCCACCGGATCGATAAACAGTTCGGCGAAGCCCATCACCGCCAGGCCGGCGATCATCAGCCCCATCGATCCCGGCCCGTGCAGCCGCGTATTGAGTGCCATCAGCGTAAAGCCGACGCCGATCAACAGCAGACCGAAGGCGAACTTGCACCAGATGCGCAGCGTGCGATCGCCCGTACCGTCGCCGTTCGCCAGCCATGCCAGCGCCACGCCGCCCAGCATCACCGCGCAGGCGTTAACCGACTGGAACAGCGCGGTCGGCACCGTCCAGCCGAACCAGCGCCGATCGACGAAGTGATCGATAAACAGGCTGATGGAGCTGCCGCCCTGCTGGGCGAAAGCCCAGAACAGCGTGCCCAGCAGCATCAGCACAACAATCTGCCATAGCCCCCGGCGCTGGCCGGCGTCCGCACGCAGCATAATGCGTGCCACCAGCGCCACCGCCGCCACGCACACCAGCCCGAGCAAATAGCCGGCCCAGTCGTGCACAAACAGCAGCGTGAAGAACAGCGGCGATGCCAGCAGCGCCGCCAGCAGCCAACCCCAGTGCGGCAAACCCAGGCTTTTGGCGCGCATCAGCGGTGCATTCACGCCGCGGGTATGGCGGAAGTGGCGCCCGCCGAGCAGGAAGATCGCCAGGCCGGCGAACATGCCGATCCCGGCCAACGCAAAGCCGACGTGCCAGCCATAGCGCTCGGCCGCCAACCCACAGGCGATCGGCGCCAAAATGGAACCGACGTTGCCGGCGGCGTACAGCAGCGAGAAGCCCCCTTCGCGGCGCGAGTCGTGCGCCGGATACAGTTCGCCCAGCAGGCAGCTGATATTGGATTTGAACAGGCCGTAGCCGCAGATGATGATGGCCAGCGCCAGATAGAGCGACTGGGCGGAGACCGCGCTCAGGCCGAGTACGATATGCCCCAGCGTCATCAGCGCCGCGCCGGCGATCACCGCGACGCGATTGCCCAGCAGGCGGTCGGCGAGCCAGCCGCCCAAAATAGGAGTGACGTAAACTAACGAAGCGTAAGCGCTGTAGAGATCGATGGCGTGGCTGTCGGTATAGCCGAGTTGGTGGGTCAGATAGAGAATCAGTAACGCACGCATGCCGTAAAAGCTGAAATATTCCCAAATTTGTATGGCTACGACATAGTAGATTGCGCGCGGCTGTGAGGGTGTTTTCATGGAGGTCTCCCATCAGTCGGTGAACGGCAAAGGGGAAGCGCGAGCGCCTCCCCTGTTATTGGCTGCGGTTATTTCGCCTTCAGCACTTTCACCCGATAACGTCCGTCCGCCTGACGATAGGCGCCGTGAATATCGGTTTCAAAGCCCGGATAATGCGCGCCGATTTCGCACAGCATCTGCAGGAACTCCAGCACCGGCCGGCTCTCCTCGGTCAGCATTTCGCCCGGCATCACCAGCGGCACGCCCGGTGGGTATGGGAGGATCATATTGGCGTTGACCTTGCCGACCATCTCTTCCAGATAAACCTCTTCCACTTCGCCGTGCAGCTCTTTCTGGAACGCCTGGTATGGGTTCATCACCATGGTTGGCAGCACTTCGAACGCGCGGTACATCAGGTCCGGCAGGTTGTGCTGCTCCACCAGGCGGTGAATGTTCTGCGCCAGATCCTGAATGCGCATGTTTTCATAGAAATCAGGCGCTTCGTGATACAGCGAAGGCAGCATGTTTTTCACCCGCAGGTTCAGATCGAACGAGCGTTTGAAGTCGGTCATCGCGCGCAGCAGGCTGAGCGCCTTGGTTTTGTCGATGCCGATGCTGAACAGGAACAGCAGGTTGTACGGCCCGGTTTTCTCGACGATGATGCCGCGTTCGTCGAGGTATTTCGCCACGATGCTGGCCGGGATGCCGAACGGCTGCATCTCGCCTTCCTTGCTCATCCCCGGCGTCAGAATGGTGACCTTGATCGGGTCGAGATACATGTGTTCGTTATCGATGTTCTTGAAGCCGTGCCAGGCGCTGTCGGAACGCAGCGGCCAGCATTCCGGCTCATCGATATGCTCCGGCTGCCAGACGTCGAAGAACCAGCCGTCGGACTCGACTTTCAGGCGTTTAATCTCTTTGCGGAACTTGATCGCGCGCTCGATAGAGCCGTTGATCAGGCGCTTGCCGGCGTTGCCTTTCATCATCGCCGCGGCGGTTTCGGTCGACGCCACGATGCCGTAGTGCGGCGAGGTGGTGGTGTGCATCATGTAGGCTTCGTTGAAGGTTTCTTCGTTGATGTCGCCCTTCACGTGAATCATCGAAGCCTGCGAGAAGGCCGCCAGCAGTTTGTGGGTGGACTGGGTTTCATAGATCACCTTGCCCTCCACGCGGCCGCCGCTCATGCCGCACTTGCCTTTATAGATCGGGTGGAAGTTGGTGTAAGGCACCCAGGCGGAATCGAAGTGGATAGACTTCACGTCCAGGGTGTTCTTGATAAAGTCGGTGTTGTACAGCAGGCCGTCATAGGTGGAGTTGGTGATCACCGCGTGTACCGGCCAGGTGGCGTTCGGGGTCTCCTTCACGCGTTTGGCGATGGTGGCGCGCTGGAACTCGCTCTGCGGAATGCCGCCGAGGATGCCGTAGGCGTTGCGGGTCGGGCGGAAGTAGATCGGCGTGATGTCGCTCATCATCATCAGGTGAGTCAGTGACTTGTGGCAGTTACGGTCAATCAGCACCGTGCTGCCCGCCGGCGCCGAATACATGCCGACGATCTTGTTGGCGGTGGAGGTACCGTTGGTGACCATGTAGCTGCGTTCGGCGTTGAACACGCGGGAAATGTACTCTTCCGCCTCTTTGTGCGGGCCGGAGTGATCCAGCAGCGATCCCAGTTCGGACACCGAAATCGAGATATCCGACTTCATGGTGTTCGGGCCGAAGAAATCGTAGAACAGGCTGCCCACCGGGCTTTTCTGGAATGCGGTGCCGCCCATGTGGCCCGGCGTACAGAAGGTGTATTTGCCTTCGCGCACGTATTTGAACAGCGCCTTGGTCAACGGCGGCAGGATGGTGTCGATGTACTCGTCGGTGTTCTGTTTGATCTTGGCGGCGATGTCGGTTGCCGCGCCGAGCGCATATTCGAAGAAGCGCACCTGCATGCGCAGATCGTTCAGGCTGACGTCCAGCGTCGAATAGGTGTTGGCGAACGCGTACAGCGGCATGTATTCGTTCAGCTGGCTGATCTCTTCGCACAGCTCCAGGTTGTATTTGTCCCAGTCGAAGATCACCCCGCACAAGCGGGCGTTGTTCTCGATCAGTTTCAGCAGGTCTTCGCGATCGTTAGGGTAAACGATGCGGAAATCCAGACTTTCCAGCGCCTGATGCAGTTCACGGATAGGCTCTTCTTTGAAGTAGACACCCATGTGATTCATGATGGCGATAACGTTCATATGCATTTCTCCTGGCAAAGCAAGCCCCTTCCCGTCGCGGCTGACAGGTCGGAAAGAAAGGGGCTGGGTAAATTCAGTCGGTCAGCGGACGCGAATCAGTGCGCTTTGGCCGTGGTGTTTTCATCGACCGCCGCGGCGTTGGCAGCCTGGCGGGTATTCATTTTCCGGGCGTAGAACATCAGGATAATCAGGCTGATGATAAAGGTGCCGGACAGTTCGAATGAGTTGGCGCCCATCAGCGCGATGAAGCAGAAACCGCAGCCGCACACCGAAGCGATCAGGCTCAGCAGGTTGCGCACGTTGACCCCTTCGAAGCGGATCAGGTCTACGCAAGAGTAGAAGTAAGGCAGCATGGTCAGCAGCACCGCGATGCCGGTCAGTTCGCCGAACAGGTCGGACGCTTTGCCGCCGGCGGAGCTCATCAGGGTGATCAGCACCATCAGCGCGGTCATTTTGCAGCCGGCCAGCAGCAGGCCTTTCTTCGGAATGCCGTTTTTATCCAGCTCGCCGTACACTTTCGGGAAGTTGCCGTCGTTGGCGGCGCGTACCCCGGCCTGGCCGACCAGCATCATCCACGAACCGAGCGACGTCAGGCAGGCGAAGGCAGTGAAGGCGGAAACCATCGGTGCTGCCCAGTTGCCCATAATCGCCGAGGCGCTGATGGCGAACGGCGCGCCGCTGGCGGCCATTTCAGACGCCGGGAACATACCGCTGATCACCTGAGTGGCGGCGATGTAGATAATGCCCGCCAGGCCGGTGCCGAGCATGGTCGCCAGCGGCACGGTGCGTTTCGGGTTTTTCACCATGCCGGTGCTGACCGCTGCGGATTCCACACCGATAAATGCCCACAGGCACAGCAGGATACTTTTAATCACCGCATGGCTGTCGGTGGTACCGGAGGTATTCCAGTTAGCCTGGTAGGTGGCGACGTCAAACCAGTGCCAGCCGAGGGTGGCAGTCACGATCACCGGGATCAGCACCAGCACCAGGCCCAGGGTGGTCAAACGGCTGACCCAGGTTCCGCCCAGCATGTTCACGAAGGTGAAGATCCATACGATGGCGATACAGGCGATGCCGGCAGGTACCGGGTTATTCAGCGCCGGGAAGAAGGTGGAGAGATAAGAAACGGCGGTAATGCCGATGGCCAGGTTACCGATCCAGTTGGCATGGTAATAAAGCACGCCGGTCTGGAAACCGAAGGCCGGGGAAATTTCACCCGCGTAGGCGATAGGGCCGCCCTGCTGCGGGTTTTTGGTGGCGAGGCGGGCATACACATAGGCCAGCGACATCGCCCCGATAATCGAGATCACCCATCCCCAAATGGCGATAGATCCGAGACTCGCCAGGTTGGCGGGCAATAAGGCAATCCCGCTCCCCATCATATTACCGGCGACGACGCCGGTGCAGGCAATAAGCCCTATTTTCTTGGGTGAAGCCATGGTCAGTTTCTCCTGATTTACGTTTCTTATAAGCCACACCCATAAATGAAAGATTTTAATGAGCCGGCTTGATAGTCAGGATGCTAACCATCGGGGGGAATAAAGTCCTAAAGATAAAGTGAGATTACGCTCATGATCATACAAATGATAACCTGAGGTTTTTCATTAACACATCAAGATAAAAAGGTAAGCTAAAGAAAAGATAAACATCATTTAAAAACAGCAAAATAGCGAGGTTAATCACGCATAACAAACGGCAAAAAAAGAGCAATATTGCGCAGAAAAATAATACATTCATGCAACATGGCTTTACCAATAAATAACGCCGCCATGATCCCGGAGAATAATGGCAGCGTGATAGCGGTTAATTATTGGCGCTGATAGTTATTTAAATAAGGCACCACGTTGGTCAATGACGTCTGGAATACGCCATTGGTGATCCAATGCAATGTGTCTTCGCCGGGGCGAAGATTGAATGCGGTAATATAAGAATCCGCCGCCAAATGGTTCTGCCCCTGCATTTCATACACTTTCCCCAGCAGCACATAATTCAGCCACGACATTTGCAATTCAATCCCCAGATCGATCGCCCGGTGCGCCTCGTCAATGCGCCCCTGCGTCAATGCATCTACCGCCAGAACTTGCTGCATGATTGGCGTGTTTTTCAATTCCGGGATGGTCGCCAGATGGCTGATATCGGCGCGCAGTTGCGCCAAGGCCTGGCTGTCGAACGGTTGATAAGAATTGCGCAGCAGGTCCACCAGCGCTTTTTCCGCCAGCAGGTAGTGGAAGTTCGGCGCGCTTTTAATCAACTCGCTCAGCTGGGCGCTGGCGCGGGTCAACGAATCGGCGTCGCCGTGGATCAGCAACTGATGCGCCTGGTAGAAACGCTGCAGCAGCGGCCCGTTGTCGGGCAGCAGCTGCGCCAGACGCTGCTCCAGCTGTGGCGGCCAGGGCTGCTTCAGCGCTGCGGACAGGCTGGAGAGGAAGTCGGTCTGGATCTTCAGCTGGTTATCGGCGGTAATGAAGTAACGCTTGTCCAGCATGACTGAGCTGTCGGCGTTATCCACCAACCGCACGGACAGGAAACACTGCTGGGCGCGGTAGTGGCGCTGATTGACGAACTCGATATACAGCGACTTGCCCGAGTTGCTGGGGCCGGAATAGTTGTAGTTGGTCTGGTCGTGCACCAGGAAGGTCGAGTAGGTGTTCAGCGAATCGGTGATCAGCTCGCTGACGCCCACCACATAGGAGAGCTGCGGCATCCAGTTGCTGCAGCTCTCGCCGCCCTGGATGCGAATATCGATATCGCGCGGGTTGAGCAGCACCGGCATGGTCGATACCGGCACGCGCTGCGACAGCGTGGCGATGCCGACAAACGCCACGCAGACGCTGAGCGCCGCCAGAAACGCCAGCCACACCCAGAAGGTCGAGCGGCGATAAAAGCGCGGCTTCTTTTCGCCGGGCGCGGCAACCGGCGCGCTTGCCCGGCGCGGCGGCACATACGGCGTCTCGTCTTCCTCGCTGCCGTCTTCCGGTTCATGCATGATCACCGCAATCTGCGGCGCCGGTGCGGGAGCGGGTTGCGTCTCCCCCTCTTCACACCAGATCACCGACGTCGCCAGCTTATACCCGCGCTTGGGCACGGTGATAATGTATTCCGGGCTGTCGCTGTCGCCGTCTTTCAGGTATTTGCGCAGCTCCGAAATACATTGGGTCACCACGTGGTTGGTGACGATATTGCGCTTCCAGACGTTGTCGATCAGCTCGTCGCGGCTCAGCACCACGTCCGGATGGCGGGCGAAATAGCACAGCATGTCGATCAGGCGCGGTTCCAGCGTTTTTTGGCGTCCGTCGCGGCTGATGGTGTTGTCGGCAGGGGTAACCAGCCACTCCCCGACGCGAAAAGCAGGCTCTTGCATGGCGGAAATAACTCTGTAGGCATGTAGGGCAAGGGCGCGATCATAGCATAACCGCCCCCGGCTGTGGCCGCCGGGAGGCGATTAAGCCGTTAACTCTCGTATAATTCTAACGGTAAACCATCGGGATCGCTGAAAAAGGTAAAGCGGGATTGGGTGTAAGGATCGACGCGTACCGGTTCGCAGGCGACGCCGGCCGCCTGCAGATGGGCGATGGCCTGGTCAATGTCGTCAACGCTGAACGCCAAATGGCGCAGGCCGCAGGCCTCCGGGCGGCTGACGCGAGCCGGCGGCGAAGGGAAAGAAAACAGCTCGATGGCGTATTGCCCGTTGAGCGCCAGATCCGCTTTCCAGGAGTCGCGCTCCTCGCGGTAGACCTCGCTCAGCAGGGTGAATCCGAGAATGTCGCAGTAAAAACGCTTGCTGGCGGCGTAATCCGCGCCAATGATCGCGATATGGTGTACCTGACGTAACGCCAGCATGGCGGCCTCTCCTGTTCGGTCTGATGAGGCAAGGTATCCGGCGGCGGTGATGCCGTCAATGGGAACGCCCGGCATATCTTTCCAAACCGCCGGGCGTGTTATGCATTATGGCTGTGGGGCTTTCAACACCTTCACCAGATAGCGCCCGTCCTCCGTCAGCCTGGCGCCGTGGATGTCGGTTTCAAAACCGGGATAGCGCTCGCCGATCGAGCACAGCATCAGCAGAAAATCGAGTACCGCCCGGCTCTCTTCGGTGATCATTTCCCCCGGCATCACCAGCGGCACGCCCGGCGGATACGGCAGGATCATATTGGCCGCCACCTTGCCCACCAGCTGATCCAGCTCGCAGGTTTCCACGTTGCCGCGCACCTGCTCCTGGAACATCTGGTGCGGCGTCAGCTTCATTTCCGGCAGCACGTCGAACGCCCTCTGCATCAGGCGCGGCAGATCGTGCTGGCAGATCAGGCGATGAATGCCGGCGGCCAGATCCTGAATGCGCATGTTGCGATAGAAATCCGGATCCTCGGCGTACAGATCCGGCAGCATGTTCTTCACCCGCAGATTGAGATCGTAGGCGCGCTTGAAGTCGGTCAGGCCGCGCAGCAGGCTCATCGCCTTGGTTTTGTCGATGCCGATGCTGAACAGGAACAGCAGGTTGTACGGCCCGGTCTTCTCCACCACGATGCCGCGCTCGTCGAGGTACTTCGCCACCAGCGCCGCCGGGATCCCCTCCTCCTCCAGCGCACCCAGCTCGTTCATGCCCGGCGTCAGGATCGTCACCTTGATCGGATCGAGGTACATGTGATCGCGATCGGTCTGGCCGAAACCGTGCCAGTTGTCGTCCGGATCCAGTGGCCAGCATTGCGCCTCATCGATCTCTTCCGGCTGCCAAATGTCGAAGAACCAACTGTCGCTCTCCTCGCGCAGCCGCTGCACTTCACGGCGAAAATGCAGCGCGCGCTCCACCGAGCGGTTGATCAAGCGGCGCCCCGGGTTGCCGCGCAGCATGGCGGCTGCGGTCTCCATCGACGCCACGATGCCGTAGTGCGGCGAGGTGGTGGTGTGCATCATGTAGGCTTCGTTGAAGGTGCTCTCGTCGTAGTCGCCCTTGATATGAATCATCGAGGCCTGCGAGAAGGCCGCCAGCAGCTTGTGCGTCGACTGGGTCTCGTAGAAAACCTTACCGGGCACCCGCTCGCCGCTCATGCCGCTCTTGCCGTCGTAAATCGGATGGAAGTTGGTGTAAGGCACCCAGGCGGAGTCAAAGTGGATCGATGGCACCTCCAGCGTCTGCTTGATGTAGTCGGTGTTGTACAGCAGGCCGTCATAGGTGGAATTGGTGATCACCGCATGCACCGGCCAGGTGGCGTTCTCGGTCTCCTGCACCCGGGCGGCGATGCTTTCGCGGGTGAACTCGCGCTGCGGAATGCCGCCGAGGATGCCGTAGGCGTTGCGCAGCGGGCGCAGATAGATCGGCACGATATCGCTCATCATCAGCAGGTGGCACAGCGATTTGTGGCAGTTGCGGTCGATAAGCACGGTGCTGCCGGCCGGTGCCGAATACATGCCGACGATCTTGTTGGCGGTGGAGGTGCCGTTGGTGACCAGATAGCTCTGCTCGGCGTTGAAGGTGCGCGCGATATACTCTTCGGCCTCCAGGTGCGGCCCGGTGTGATCCAGCAGCGAACCGAGCTCGGTAACCGAAATCGAGATGTCGGCCTTCAGGGTATTGGCGCCGAAAAAGTCATAGAACAGGCAGCCCACCGGGCTTTTTTGAAACGCGGTGCCGGCCATGTGGCCCGGCGTGCAGAAGGTGTACTTCCCTTCGCGCACATAGTTGAACAGCGCCTTGGTCAGCGGCGGCGTAATGGTATCGATGTATTCCGCGGTGTACTGCTGGATGCGCTGCGCGATATCGTCGGCCGCATTCAGGCCATACTCGAAGAAATAGAGCACCATGCGCATTTCATGCAGGCTGACGTCGAAGGTGGAATGGGTATTGATAAAGGCGTACAGCGGCAGGTATTCATTCAGCTCGTTGATTTCGCTGCATAGCTCCAGGCTGTAGTCGTCCCAGTCGAAGATCACCCCGCAAATGCGGGCATTGGCTTCGATCAGCTTCAGCAGATCACCGCTGTTTTTGGGGTACACCAGCTGGAATCCCATGGCGGCCAGCGCCGCGTGGAGCTCGCGGATCGGCTCATCTTTGTAGTAGACGCCCGTCGGGCCCATGATGGCGATGATATTCATCGGCAGCTCCTGTCAGTTAACGGCCAAGTCTCTATAACACCACGAAAATCCGGTGGTGTGTAGCCAAAAAAAAACCGCCCGGAGGCGGTTTCTTGCAGCGAAGCACAGAACTCAGCAGTAGCCGTAGTTCATCAGACGCTGATAGCGGCGGTTGAGCAACTCTTCGTCGTTCAGGCCGTCCAGATCTTTCAGATCGGCCAGCAGCTGCGCTTTCAGCGCGGCGGCCATTGCCGGCACGTCGCGGTGCGCGGAACCCAGCGGCTCCGGGATCACCGAGTCGATCAGCTTCAGCTCTTTCAGACGCGGCGCGGTGATGCCCATCGCTTCTGCGGCCAGCGGCGCCTTATCGGCGCTCTTCCACAGAATGGAGGCACAGCCTTCCGGCGAAATCACCGAGTAGGTGCTGTACTGCAGCATGTTCACCTTATCGCCCACGCCGATCGCCAGCGCGCCGCCGGAGCCGCCTTCACCGATGACGGTGCAGATGACCGGCACGTTCAGGCGCGACATCTCACGCAGGTTGCGCGCGATGGCTTCGGACTGGCCGCGCTCTTCCGCGCCCACGCCCGGATAAGCGCCCGGGGTATCGATAAAGGTGATGATCGGCATCTTGAAGCGCGCGGCCATTTCCATCAGGCGCAGCGCCTTGCGGTAGCCTTCCGGCGCCGGCATGCCGAAGTTGCGGCGGATCTTCTCTTTGGTTTCACGGCCTTTCTGGTGCCCGATGATCATCACCGGGCGGCCATCCAGGCGCGCAATACCGCCGACGATCGCTTTGTCGTCGGCGTAAGCGCGATCGCCCGCCAACTCTTCGAAGTCGGTAAAGATGTGTTTGATATAATCCAGGGTATAAGGACGGCGCGGGTGGCGTGCCAATTGGGCAATCTGCCAGGCCCCAAGATCGGCAAAAATCTTGCGCGTCAGCTCAACGCTCTTTTCACGCAGGCGCTGAACCTCTTCGTCCAGATTAATATCTAATTTTTCGTCTTGACGGCTGACTGCAGTCAGCGAGTCAATTTTCGCTTCCAGCTCTGCAATCGGCTGTTCAAAATCAAGAAAATTCAGACTCATAGCATTCCTATTTTAGTCAAATTCCAAGTCCACCTGCTCATTGCCTACCAACGTCCGCAAGTCGATCAACAAGCGGTCGGTGGGCGTCACGCGCCAGGTTGCGCCAAAACGCAGCTTGGCTCGCGCATCTTCCCGTTGATAGTAGAGATGCACTGGAATCGTCCCCGAGCGATGGGGTTCCAACGACTGACGGAGACGGTTCAAAAGCTGGTCATCAATTTGCCTGTCAGTCAGCGAGATAGCAAGCCCGCGAGCGTATTTTTCCCGGGCTTCACTGATGTCCATTACCTCGCGGGCCATCATTTTAAGCCCGCCGCTAAAGTCATCAAAGCTGACCTGTCCACTGGCGATAAGGATACGGTCTTTTTCCAACAAATGCTGGTATTTTTCTAACGCTTCGGTGAATAACATCACTTCCAGGCGGCCCGAACGGTCATCCAATGTACAGATGCCGATGCGGTTGCCGCGCTTGGTCACCATCACCCGCGCGGCGACCACCAGCCCGACGGCGGTGGTCATTTTGCCCCGATCCGTCGGGTGCATGTCTTTCAAACGCTGGCCACCGGCGTAACGTTCGATCTCCTTCAGGTACTGGGTGATCGGGTGGCCGGTCAGGTACAGCCCCAGCGTCTCCCGTTCCCCGTCCAGCACCACCTGCTCCGGCCAGGGCGCGATATTGGCGTAGGATTGCTCCACCTGCTCCGGCGCTTCCGCCAGCACGCCAAACATATCCACCTGGCCGATCGCTTCGGCTTTCGCATGCTGATCCGCCGCTTTCAACGCGTCGCCGAGCGAATTCATCAGCGCGGCGCGGTGCGGCCCGAGGCGATCGAACGCGCCGGACATGATCAGTTTTTCCAGAATGCGGCGGTTCAGTTTCTTGATGTCTGAGCGCGCGCAGAGATCGAACAGGTCTTTGAAGTAACCCTGCTCGCCGCTGTTGCGCGCCTCGATGATGGCTTCGATCGGCCCTTCCCCCACGCCCTTGATGGCGCCGATGCCGTAAACGATCTCGCCGTCGTCGTTGACGTGGAAGTGATACAGGCCGCTGTTGATGTCCGGCGGCAGGATCTTCAGCCCCATGCGCCAGCATTCGTCCACCAGCCCCACCACCTTATCGGTGTTGTCCATATCGGCGGTCATCACCGCCGCCATAAACTCGGCCGGGTAGTGCGCTTTCAGCCACAGCGTCTGATACGACACCAGCGCATAGGCGGCGGAGTGCGATTTGTTGAAGCCGTATCCGGCGAATTTCTCCACCAGGTCGAAGATTTTCACCGACAGTTCGCCATCGATGCCGCGCGCTTTGGCGCCATCTTCAAAGCCGCCGCGCTGCTTGGCCATTTCGACCGGGTTCTTTTTACCCATCGCACGGCGCAGCATGTCCGCGCCGCCCAGCGTATAGCCCGCCAGCACCTGGGCAATCTGCATCACCTGTTCCTGATACAGAATGATGCCATAGGTGGGTTCCAGCACCGGCTTGAGCGACTCGTGCTGCCACTGGATGTCCGGGTAGGAGATCTCTTCGCGGCCGTGCTTGCGGTCGATGAAGTTATCCACCATCCCCGACTGCAGCGGCCCCGGACGGAACAGCGCCACCAGTGCGATCATGTCTTCGAAGCAGTCGGGCTTCAGACGTTTGATCAGGTCTTTCATGCCGCGCGATTCAAGCTGGAACACCGCCGTGGTTTCCGAGCGCTGCAGCATGTCGAAGCTTTTCTTGTCGTCGAGCGGAATGGCGGCGATGTCGATCGGCTCCAGCCCGGTCTTGGCGCGCCGGGCGTTGATCATCTCCAGCGCCCAGTCGATGATGGTCAGGGTGCGCAGACCGAGGAAGTCGAACTTCACCAGCCCGGCGTATTCCACGTCGTTCTTGTCGAACTGGGTCACCGGGTGCTGCCCTTCGGCGTCGCAGTACAGCGGCGCGAAGTCGGTGATTTTGGTCGGCGCTATCACCACGCCCCCGGCGTGTTTACCGGCGTTACGCGTCACCCCTTCCAGCTTGCGCGCCATGTCGATCAGCGCCTTGACCTCTTCGTCTGCCTCGTAAATTTCCGGCAGCTGCGGTTCGGCAGCGAAGGCTTTTTCCAGCGTCATGCCCGGATCCGGCGGCACCAGCTTGGAGATGCGATCGACGAAGCCGTACGGGTGCCCCAGCACGCGGCCCACGTCGCGGATAACCGCTTTCGCCGCCATGGTGCCGAAGGTGATGATCTGCGATACCGCTTCGCGGCCGTACATCTCCGCCACGTGCTCAATTACCTGATCGCGCTTCTCCATGCAGAAGTCGACGTCGAAGTCGGGCATCGAGACACGTTCCGGGTTCAGGAAACGTTCGAACAGCAGGTCGAACTCCAGCGGATCGAGGTCGGTGATTTTCAACGCATAGGCCACCAGCGAACCGGCGCCGGAACCGCGCCCCGGGCCCACCGGCACGTTGTTGTCCTTCGACCACTGGATAAACTCCATCACGATCAGGAAGTAGCCGGGGAACCCCATCTGGTTGATCACCTTCAGCTCGACGTCCAGACGCTCGTCGTATTCCGGGCGGCGCTGCGCGCGCACTTCAGGATCGGGGAACAGGAACTCGAGACGCTCTTCCAGCCCCTCTTTCGATTTGAGTACCAGGAAGTCCTCGGTGCTCATGTCGCCGGTCGGGAACTGCGGCAGGAAGTATTCGCCGAGGCGAATGGTGACGTTGCAGCGCTTGGCGATTTCGACGCTGTTCAGCAGCGCTTCGGGGATGTCGGCGAATAGCTCGCACATCTCGTCTTCGCTGCGCATGTATTGCTGCGGGCTGTAGTTGCGCGGCCGCTTGGGATCGTCCAGCGTAAAGCCGTCGTGGATGGCGACGCGAATTTCATGGGCGTCGAAGTCATCTTCCACCAGGAAGCGCACGTCGTTGGTGGCCACCACCGGCAAACCGCGCTCGGTGGCCAGCGCCACCGCCGCATGCAGGTAGTTCTCTTCGTCCGGGCGGCCGGTGCGAATCAGTTCCAAGTAGTAACAGTCCGGGAAGTGCTGCTGGTAGAAGTCCAGACACTGATCCACCTGCGCCTGGTTGCCGCGCAGCAGAAACTTGCCGACGTCGCCCTGACGCGCGCCGGAGAGCAGAATCAGCCCTTCGCGATGTTCAATCAGCCAGTCGCGATCGATGATCGGGCCGGCGGCGCCGTAGCCGCGCTGATAGGCGCGGGAAATCAGCAGCGTCAGGTTCTGGTAGCCTTCGTTGTTGCTGGCCAGCACCGTCAGCTGAGCCAGCTCGTCGCCCAGCTCTTCGCTTTGCACATGGAAATCCGCGCCGATGATCGGTTTGATCCCGGCGCCGTGCGCGCTGCCGTAGAACTTCACCAATCCGCACAGGTTGGTGAAATCGGTGATTGCCAGAGCAGGCATGGCTAACGCGGCGGCTCTTTTCACCAGCGGCGCCGTCTTGGCCAATCCATCAATCATGGAATAGTCACTGTGGACGCGCAGGTGAATAAAACGAGGTTCGGCCATCTCCAGATACCTGATTGAAGGGGCTCAGCAGGCTGAACCCGGGTTAATGCTATCGTCGGGCCTGGTCAACCAGGCCCGCAGGCTACAGCGCCAGCGCCCTTTTCACCGGCGCGAAGCTGCGGCGGTGATGCTCGGTGGCGCCCAGCGCGGCCAGCCGCTCCAGGTGGAAGGCGGTCGGGTAACCCTTATGCTGCGCGAAACCGTAGTCCGGGAACTCGCTGTCCAGCTCGGCCATTTCACGATCGCGCGTGACCTTCGCCAGAATGGACGCCGCGCTGATCTCCGCCACGCGGCTGTCGCCCTTCACCACCGCCTGCGAACGCATCGGCAGGTTCGGGCAACGGTTACCGTCGATTAAAACCATGTCCGGCGCGATATGCAACCCGGCCACCGCCCGCTGCATCGCCAGCATGGTGGCGTGCAAAATGTTCAGTTGGTCGATTTCCGCCGGCTCGGCGCGCCCCAGGCTCCAGGAGAGCGCCTTGGCGACGATTTCGTCATACAGCGCCAGGCGGCGTTTTTCACTGAGTTTCTTGGAATCCGCCAGCCCGACGATCGGCTGCGCCGGATCGAGGATCACGGCGGCGGTAACCACCGCGCCGACCAACGGCCCGCGGCCCACTTCGTCCACGCCGGCAATCAGCGTGGCAGCGGGATAGATAAAGGGTTCAATCATGCTTTCGCCAGCTCCAACACAGCCTGAGCGGCCTGTTCGTCCGCACCGCAACGGATGCTTTGGTGCAAGGTAAGGAAAGTCTGTTTCAGCGCTTCGGTTTGCGGGCTCTCTTCCAGCAGCGGCATCACGGCGGCGGCCAGTTTGTCCGGCACGCAGTCATGCTGCAGCAGCTCGGTAACGATCTCCCGCCCCGCCAGCAGATTCGGCAGCGAAACGTAAGGCGTTTTCACCAGCTTCTGCGCCAGCCAGAAAGTGAACGGCTTCATGCGATAGCCCACCACCATCGGGCACTTGGCCAGCATGCACTCCAGCGCCGCCGTGCCGGATGCCAGCAGCGCCGCGTCGCTGGCGATCATCGCCTCGCGCCCCTGGCCGTTCAGCAGGTGTACGGTCAGATCCGGCGCCACTTCCGCCTTGATGCGCTCAAACTGCTCGCGCCGTTTGGCGTTGACCAGCGGCACCACCACTTCCAGCTCGGGATAACGGGTGCGCAGCAGCTGCGCGGTCTTGAGGAAGTCGGCGCTCAGCATCTCGACTTCGGCGCCGCGGCTGCCCGGCAGCAACGCCAGGCAGCGCGCCTGCGGATCGATGCCAAGCTGAGCGCGCGCCGCCAGCCGATCGGGCTGCAACGGCATGGCGTCCGCCATGGTGTGGCCGATAAACCGGCAGGGCACGTTGAAACGATCGTAAAACGCTTTTTCGAAAGGGAGAAAGGCCAGCACCAGATCGGTGGCTTTGCCAATTTTGAAAACGCGCTTTTGCCGCCAGGCCCACACGGAAGGGCTGACGTAGTGAATGGTACGGATGCCGCGCTGCTTGAGGCGGCCTTCCAGCGTGATGTTGAAGTCCGGCGCGTCGATGCCGACAAACACGTCCGGCCGCAGCTCGCCGAAGCGGCGGGTAAGATCCTTGCGGATCTTCAACAGGCGTGGCAAACGCTCGAGCACTTCCACCACGCCCATTACCGCCAGCTCTTCCATTTCGTACCAGGCTTCACATCCTTCGGCCTGCATCAGCGGGCCGGCGACGCCAACAAAACGCGCGTCGGGGATCTGCGCCTTGAGCGCGCGGATCAAACCGGCGCCGAGAATGTCACCGGAGGTTTCTCCGGCGACCAATCCGATAGTCAATGGACGATTCGACATAACTCAGCGAATAATACCGCGGGTGGAACGGGTAAAGAAATCGAGGTATTGCTGCACCACCGGCTGTTCTTTAGCCAGGGCTTCGATTTCCGCTTTCGCTTCATCCAGCGTTTTCTCGCTGCGATACAGGATCTTGTAGGCGTTGCGGATCGCCTGCATTTCATCCTTGTCAAAACCGCGACGCTTCAGGCCGACCGCGTTGACGCCGAACGGCGTCGCGTGGTTACCCTGAGCGATGACGAAGGGAGGCACGTCCTGAGCGACGCCGGAACAACCGCCTACCATCACATGCGCGCCGATAATGCAGAACTGGTGGATCGCCGTCATGCCGCCGATGATGGCGTGATCGTCGATTTCCACATGCCCCGCCAGCGTGGCGTTGTTGGCCAGCACGCAAGCGTTGCCGACCACGCAGTCGTGGGCGACGTGCACGTTGACCATCAGCAGGTTGTCATTGCCCACTTTGGTCAGGCCGGTGCCCTGCGCGGTGCCGCGGTGAATGGTCACGCTTTCGCGGATGCGGTTGCGATCGCCCACTTCAACGCGCGTCGGTTCGCCCGCGTATTTCAGATCCTGGTTCACTTCACCGATAGAAGCGAACTGATAAATCTGGTTATCGCAGCCAATCTTGGTAATGCCGTTCACCACCACGTGGGATTTCAGCACCGTGCCGGCGCCGATTTCCACCTGGGAGCCGACGTAGCAGAAAGGGCCGATATGCACGTTGGCGCCGATCACGGCGCCTTCTTCGACTATCGCGCTAGGATGGATAAAGGCGGTTTGGTCAATCACGGATTAAGCCTCCCGGCTGCGGGCACACATCATGGTTGCTTCGCAGACAATTTTACCGTCAACGGTCGCCACGCCTTTGAAGCGAGTCAGGCCGCGGCGAGTTTTCTCGAAGGTGACTTCCATGACCATCTGATCGCCTGGCACCACAGGGCGTTTGAAGCGTGCTTCGTCGATACCGGCGAAGTAATACAGCTCGCCCGGCTCCAGTTTGCCGACGCTTTTAAACGCCAGGATACCAGTGGCCTGCGCCATGGCTTCCAGAATCAATACGCCTGGGAAAATCGGTTTGCCAGGGAAGTGGCCCTGGAAAAACGGTTCGTTCACCGATACGTTCTTCACCGCACGCAGATATTTGTGCTCTTCAAACTCGAGGACGCGGTCGACCAGCAAGAACGGGTAACGGTGAGGAAGCAGATCCAAAATTTCTGCAATATCCAGAGTATGAGTGTCAGTAGTCAAAATACTCTTCCTGTCTCTAAAAACTGATGGCATCAACAACACGGCCTGCGCTGACCCCAAAAGGAGATCATTATGCAGGCCGCAAATTAACATCTCTTTGCGCTTTTGGTCTCACGACCAACGCGTTTCGTTTTGTACCCGCGAAGGCGGGCGGCAATGATTAGTCTTTTCCGACTTTACGTTCGACAGCTTTCAAGCGTTTGCTGATCTCATCGATATTCATCACCAACGCAGCGGTTTTACGCCAAACCTTGTTAGGCTGCAACGGAATGCCCGAAGAGTATACCCCAGGTTCGGTGATTGGTCGCATAACCATTCCCATTCCGGTAACAACAACCTTGTCGGCAATTTCCATGTGACCGTTGATCACGCTGGCACCGCCGATCTGGCAGTAGCGGCCGATTTTCAGGCTGCCGGCCATGATCACACCGCCGGCGACGGCGGTATTGTCGCCAATCACGACGTTATGTGCAATCTGGCATTGGTTGTCGATGATAACACCATTCCCGATTTGGGTGTTATCCAAAGCGCCGCGGTCGATGGTAGTGCAGGCGCCGATTTCGACGCGATCGCCGATAATCACCGTGCCCAACTGAGGGATTTTGATCCACTCGCCGCGCTCATTGGCATAGCCGAAACCGTCCGCGCCGATCACGGTGCCGGACTGGATCAGGCAGCGCTGGCCGATTTCAACCGCATGATAAATCGTGACGTTCGCCCACAGACGCGTTCCCGCGCCGATGCGCGCGTGTTTGCCGATGAAGCAGCCCGGGCCGATAACCACGTTATCGCCAAGCGCCGCACCCGACTCAATCACCGCGTTCGCCCCAATGGCGACGTTCTGCCCCAGTTGCGCTTCAGGCGAGACAACCGCGCTTGGCGCGATATCCTGCGCCGGCGCCGGCGTGGTGTCCATCAGCTGCGCCATGCGCGCGTAGGTCAGGTAAGGGTTTTTAACCACCAGCGCCGCAGTACGGCAGTGTGGTAAATCCGCTTCGGTAAGCACCACGGCGCTTGCCTGGCAGGAAGACAGCTGCTCTTGATAGCGGCTGTTTGACAAAAACGTGATTTGGCCAGGCTGTGCCGAATGCATAGAAGCAATGCCGGTGATGACGAGATCGCCATCACCGTGCAATTGTGCATCCAACTGCTGCGCTAAATCAGCCAGTCGAATTGAAAGCATGTGTTATTTAACCTGTTTCAGCACGTCAGCAGTGATATCTTTGGAAGAGTCTGCATAGGCAACGGCGTTGGCGTCGATCACCACGTCATAACCGCCTTTGCTGGCGACAGATTTCACCGCGTCCTGAATGCGGCTCAGGATCTTGTTACGCTCTTCCATCTGGCGACGACGGTTGTCCTGCTCGAAAGCCTGGGCTTTCTGAGAGAACTGCTCGCGCTGCGCCATCACGTCTTTTTCCAACTTGCTGCGATCGCTGGCTTTCATGGTAGCGCCGTCACGCTGCAGACGTTGCATTTTGGTCTGCAGGCTACGTTCCATGTTCTGGAGTTCGCTTGCACGGCCTTTAAACTCGTTTTCCAGCTGTTTAGCGACCGCTTCGCGGGCCGGCAGCTGTTGGAAAATGCTGGAGACGTTAACGACAGCGATCTTATCTGCTGCCTGAACGCCAGCTGAAGCAGCCATTGCTAAACCGAGGCCTGCGGCACACAACCACTTTTTCACTATAAACTCCTTACCATCACCCATTTGTGTCATATGACACTGAAGTACACAATTTGCCAGACTTATCCCACCAAACAATGAGAATCATCTCCCTCTGCCGGCGGGCGCCTGGCCATTGCGATTCTTAATAACTTTTATGCCCAGAGGCGAGACCCGTTACCAGGTCTTACCGATGTTAAACTGGAACTGTTCGGACTTGTCGCCTTCGTATTTCTTGATCGGGTTGGCGTAAGAGAACACCAATGGCCCCAGCGGCGACATCCACTGCAGCGCGATACCGGCGGAAGAACGAATATTGCTGGCCTTGCTGTAGTCCGGCACGCCGTACATCAGCGTTTCGTCGGTATTCTTCCACTTGGTATCCCACACGGTACCGGCATCGATGAACAGCGACGTCCGCACTGAGTTGGCGTATTTCTCGCTGATGAACGGCGTCGGGGTGATCAGCTCCAGGCTGGCGACCGCCATGGCGTTACCGCCCACCGCGTCATCCGAGCTACAGATGTTCTGACGCGTGGTCGTGCTGCCGGCGTTGAACTGACACTGGTACGAGTTGGAATTGTAGTACACCGCCTTCGGACCAATGGTGTTGGACTGGAAGCCACGCACGGTGCTCGAACCACCGGCGTAGAAGTTCTCGTAGAACGGCATTTCCTTGCCGCCCAAGCCATCCGCGTAACCCAGACGGCCACGGCCCAACAGCACCCAGGTGCGATCGTCGTTGATCGGCACGTACTGTACGCTGTCCAGCGTCACCTTGTAGTATTCGTTGTCCGAGCCCGGAATGGTGACCTTGCCGTTCAACGTAGTGCGGTTACCCGACGTCGGGAAGTAGCCGCGGTCCAGGTTGTTGTAGGTCCAACCCAGGTTCAGCGTAAAGTCGTCCGTCGAGTAGCTGGCGCGATCGGTCTTGTTCGCATCCACGCCCATCGAGTCGAGGTAACGCCACATGGCGATCTGCGGCTGCATGTTCGACAGGCCGTTGTGGACGTAGCCCAGGCCGGTACGCAACGAGTTGTTTTCGTTGATCGGGAAGCCCAGCGTGCCGTCGATACCGTAACTCTTGTTGGTATAGTCCGACAGATCCGCGTCATCCGCCTTAAAGTCGTTGTAGAAGATGCGGCCACCCAGGCTCACACCGTCAACGGTGAAGTACGGGTTGGTGACCGACAGTTCGGTATAGGTCTGGTAGTCGTTCTTGGTGCCGCTGATGCCCACCGAGTAGCCGGTACCCAACCAGTTATCCTGCTGCACGCCCGCCTGGAAGCTGACGCCGCTCTCGGTGCCGTAACCGACGCCGAAGTTGAAGGTACCGGTGTTGCGCTCTTTCACCTTGTAGGTGACGTCGACCTGATCGGCGGTGCCCGGCACGCGCTGGGTTTCCACGTCAACCGTTTCGAAGTAGCCCAGACGGTTCAGACGCTCCTTACCCTGCTCGACCTGCTCGTTGCCGAGCCAGGCGCCTTCCATCTGGCGCATTTCGCGACGCAGTACGGAATCCTTGCTGGTATCGTTGCCTTCGAACTTGATGCGACGCACGTAGAAGCGGTTGCCCGCGTCGACGTTGACGTGCAGTTTGACGGTTTTATCCGCGTCGTTGATCTCAGGCTGAGTGCCGACGCGCGGGTAAGCGTAACCATAACGGCCCAACATCGTTTTGATGTTGTCTTCCATTTTGGTCACCTTGCTGCCGTTGTACAGCTCGCCCGGCTCGATTTTGGTGATCTGAGCGACTTCCGCCGAGTGGCCGGCCAGGTTGCCGTTCACGACAACATCGGAAAGCTTGTACTGATCGCCTTCGGTGATGTTGATGGTGATGTAGATGCCTTTTTTATCCGGCGTCAGGCTCACCTGGGTAGAATCGATGTTGAAGCGGGCATAGCCGCGATCCAGATAGAAGCTGCGCAGGGTTTCGAGATCGCCCGCCAGTTTCTGCTTCTGGTATTTGCGATCGCCGACCAGGTTCCACCACGGCACTTCGTCACGCAGTTGGAAGCGCGAGATCAGTTCGTCGTTGGTGAAGGCATGGTTGCCGACGATGTTGATTTGTTGAATCTTGGCGGAGACCCCTTCCGTGAACACCAGTTTCAGGTCGACACGGTTGCGCGGCAGCGGCGTGACTACGGCTTTCACCGAGGCGCTGTATTTACCGACGCTGTAGTAGAAGTCTTCCAGCCCTTTTTCAATGCTGGAGATCGTGGTGCGGTCGAGCGCCTCGCCCACCCGGACACCGGAGGCTTCCAGGTTCTGCTTGAGCATGTCATCTTTCACCGACTTGTTGCCGGAGAAAGTGATGCTGGCGATGGTAGGACGTTCCTTCACCTGCACGATCAAGGTATTACCATCGCGCAGTACGCGCACGTCCTCGAAGTTGCCGGTGGCAAACAAGGCACGGATGGTATTACTGATGTCATCGTCAGTGACGGTATCGCCGACGCGAACCGGCATGTTGAGTAACGCCGCACCGACGGCGACTCGCTGCAGGCCTTCGAAATGAATATCTTTCACTACGAACCCGTCTGCACCGTATACGGTGGCGCTGCCAAACAGCAGCGACGCTATGAGCAACTTTTTCATCGCCATCGTTGTTATGCGTTCTTCCTAACCTATCCCCGCCCCTAGAGGCGGGAAAAATCATTGAAAAGTGCAAGACCCATCAACAACACCAGCACGATCGAACCTATGCGGTAGCTGTAGTCCTGTACTCGCTCGGAAACCGGCCCACCCTTCAGCTTTTCTATCGCCAGGAAGAGGAGATGCCCACCATCTAACACCGGTAATGGGAACAGGTTGATGATACCCAGGTTGACGCTAATCAACGCCAGGAACATCAGATAATACACGAACCCGACTCCGGCTGACGCCCCTGCTCCCTGTGCAATCGAGATCGGGCCACTCAGGTTGTTCAGCTTTACATCACCGGTTATTAATTTGCCCAGCATGTTGACCGTCAGCCGCATCAGCTGCCAGGTCTTGTCGCCGGCCTGATACAGCGCCGGAAACGGTCCATACTGGCGAATCGTTTTATACTCGTCCGGCAGCGGCAGCACCTTTGGAATGATGCCTGCAAACCCCACCGATTTGTCTTTTCCCACCGGCTTTGTATCCGGTATCAGCGTCAAAGACAAGGGGGCGCCGTTTCTTTCAATCTCCAAAGCCAGCGGTTGCCCCGGGCCATCGTGGATACGCTTCACCAGCGTCTGCCAACGACCCAACGGCTGACCATCGACTTTAACGATCCTGTCCCCCGCTTGTAAACCCGCCTTTTGCGCCGCCGAGTTAGGCTGCACTTCCGCCAACACGGATTCTATCTGCGGGCCGCGCGGCATAATGCCCAACGCGACAACGGGATCCTGCTTGTCCGGTTCAAAGTTCCACTGGCGCAAATCCAGGGTTTTGGTCACCACCTGCGAAGAGCCGAACGGCGCGACGCCGACTTCGGTTTGCGCATCGCCAATCTTCGCCACCAGCGCCAGACGAACTGATTCCCAATCAGGCGTTTCGATGCCGTCAACCGACTTTAGTTCCATGCCAGACGAAATTTCAGCCTTGGCGGCAATGGATTGCGGCGCGATTTCGCCGATCACCGGACGGAAACTCGGCACGCCGATGATGAACACCAGCCAATAGGCAAGGATAGCAAACAGGAAGTTGGCGATGGGGCCGGCGCTGATGATGGCCGCGCGCTGCCAGACGGTTTTGTTGTTGAAGGCCTGATGGCGCATTTCCGGCGCCACCGACTCCACGCGCTCGTCCAGCATCTTCACGTAGCCGCCGAGCGGAATCAAGGCGATGACGTACTCGGTGCCCTGGCGATCGGTGCGGCGCCACAGCGCCCGGCCGAAGCCGATGGAGAAGCGTTCAACGCGCACGCCGCAACGGCGGGCAACCCAAAAGTGTCCGAACTCGTGCACGGTGATCAAAATACCGAGCGCAATCAGAAACGCCACCAGGTTCCAAAGCACGCTGACCATCATCCCTCACTTTCCGTCATCGACGGATTAAAACACCAACAGCATCAGGCAGGCAAACACCGGCACCGCCGCGGTCAGGCTGTCGATACGATCCAGTATGCCGCCGTGACCGGGGATCAAGTGACCGCTGTCCTTGATGCCCGCTTCGCGTTTGAACATGCTTTCGGTCAAATCGCCCAGCACCGAAGCCAGCGCGGCGATCACCGAACAGGCCAACAGCGTGGTCGGCACCACGTTCAGTGGCGCGTAACGGCCGAACAGCCAGGAAATGACCGCCGACGTCAGCAGCCCGCCAATCAGCCCTTCCCAGGTTTTACCCGGCGAGACCTTCGGCGCCAGCTTATGCTTGCCGAACAGCTTGCCGAACATATAGGCGCCGGAATCCGCACCCCACACCAGCAGCATCACGTACAGCAGCCACCAGGCGCCGGTAAACGGGTTTTGCTCGTAGCCGAACTGGCGCAGCGCCAGCATGCCCCAGAAGAACGGCACGATGGTCAGCAGGCCGAACAGCAGGCGCAGCGGGCGCGAATTGCGCCAGATGGCGGCCGAGCCAGGGTAAAACAGCACCAGCAGCAGCGCCGCCAGCCACCAGGCCAGCGACAGCCACAGCGAGCCGCTCACCTGCGGCACGGATTGATGGTACGCGGGAACGCTGAGCATCATCAGCGCCAGCAGAAAACCGCACAGTATCGCCAGCCAGATGCGCTGCGAACGAGAGGTAAAACCGGCCAGTTGGCCCCACTCCCAGGCTGCTAACATGCACACGACGAGCGTTACCAGAGCAAAGGCCAGCGGCGGCAACAGGAACAGCGCCGCGATAACGATCGGGATTAAAATCAGAGCAGTTATGAGGCGATACTTCAGCAAAAGTTCTCCCTAGGACGCATCGGCGCCGATAGGTGTTGTTCCCCCGAAGCGGCGCTCACGTTGTGCAAATGCATTCAGCGCACCTTCAAAGACAAGTTCATCGAAATCAGGCCAGAGCACATCAGTAAAGTAAAGTTCAGCATAGGCGATTTGCCACAGCAGGAAGTTACTGATGCGATGCTCGCCACCGGTGCGGATAACCAGATCCACCGGCGCCAGGTCGCTCATGCAAACCCGCTCGTTCAATAATTCCTCGCTGATCTGATCCGGGTGCAACTCCCCCACCCGTACCCGTTCGGCCAGTTCCCTTACTCCCTGAATGATATCCCAACGGCCACCGTAGTTGGCAGCGATATTGAGCGTCAGGCCATCGTTATTTTCCGTCAGTGCTTCAGAGCGGCGGATCCGCTCCTGCAAACGCGAGCTGAAGCGGCTGATATCGCCGATCACCCGCAGCCTGACGTTATGTTTATGCAGGCTTTTTACTTCACTATCCAGAGCACGGACAAAAAGCTCCATCAGGGCGGAGACTTCCTGCACCGGACGGTTCCAGTTTTCGCTGCTGAAGGCATAAAGCGTGAGCGCATCTAAATGGTGGCTGGCGGCAAAACTGACCGCGCGGCGAACCGATTTCACCCCTGCTTTATGACCGAAGACACGTAACTTGCCCTGACGTTTGGCCCAGCGTCCGTTACCGTCCATGATAATGGCGACATGGCGCGGCCCCGGGGAAGATGGATTAGCCTCTTGTTGGTTTGCGGACGACATAACTCGTACTTATTTCCTCAATAGAAATATAACTGCCTTTCCGGAACATCAGGTCCTTACGCGCAAAAAAAGCCGTGTGCCCGACACGGCTTTCAGCCAGCCCTCGCGATGCCCGGCGCAGCCGGGCCGCCATTGGCGCACAAGGCGCCAATCAGGCCATAATTCAACGGTATAACCGCTGACAGGTGGCGCAGACTATACCACCTCAGCGGGGCATGAACAAACGGCCCCGCTGCGGCACGCGTGAATTACGAGCAAAATCGGATAATCGCCGTCCTCAACCGCGCAACGTGCGAACGCGCTCCTCGGCGGCGGCGCGCGCCTGGCGGTCAATGTCTAAGACCGCTTCGATGCTGGTCGGTTCCTGCAGCGCGAGGCGCTCCACCACCTGGCGGTTGACCGCCGCAATGTCGGTGAAGCGAATCTGCTGCTGCAAAAATGCCGCCACGGCGATTTCGTTGGCCGCGTTCAGCGCAGTGGTCGCCGCCTGGCCGGCATCGAACGCTTCAATCGCCAAATACAGGCAAGGATAACGCTCGCGCTCCGGTTCGGCGAAGGTCAACGAACCGATGCGACAGAAGTCCAGCGCCTCCACGCCGGAGTTCACGCGCTGCGGATACGCCATCGCGTGGGCGATCGGCGTGCGCATATCCGGCGTACCCAGCTGCGCCAGCACGCTGCCGTCGGCATAGCGCACCATCGAGTGAATCACCGACTGCGGATGCAGGATCACTTCCATTTGCTCGGCCGAGGCGTTAAACAGCCAGCGGGCCTCAATGTATTCCAGACCTTTGTTCATCATGGTGGCGGAATCCACCGAGATCTTGCGCCCCATCGACCAGTTCGGGTGGGCGCAGGCTTGATCCGGGGTCATCGCGGCGAACTGCTCCAGCGGCGTGGTGCGGAACGGGCCGCCGGAGCCGGTAAGCACGATGCGCGAAACACCATGACTGTCCAGGGAAGAGTATCCCAACTGACGCTGAATGCTCTCAGGCAAACTCTGAAAAATCGCGTTGTGCTCGCTGTCGAGCGGCAGCAACTGCGCCTGGCTTTGCCGCACCGCATCCATAAACAGACGGCCGCAGGTGACCAGCGACTCTTTGTTGGCCAGCAGCACCTGCTTGCCTGCGCGGATCGCCGCCAGCGTCGGCAACAGCCCCGCGGCGCCGACGATGGCCGCCGTCACTTGATCGACGTCGTCCAACGCCGCCAGTTCGCAGGCCGCTTGCTCCCCGGCCAATACCTCGGTAGCGACGCCGTTTTCCGCCAGAATGGCGCGCAGCTCGCGCGCGGCGCTTTCATCCGCCATCGCGGCGAAGGCGGGCCGAAATTCCATGCATTGCTGCGCCATGACCGCGACGTTGCGGCCGGCCACCAGCGCTTTGATCGCAAAAAGGTCGGGATTTGCCCTGACCACGGCCAGGGTGCTGATCCCTACCGAGCCGGTCGAGCCAAGAATGGTCAGTTGCTTCATGAGTTCACTCTGAATAACTGTCTGATAAGATCGGAGGTGTTCCAGTGTGGAACCTTGGACACCGCTTGTCCATGATCTTTCAGTACGATGAAACGGGATCTGCGCCACAAAAAACAAAGCGCCGCCCAGGCGACGCTTTGTTTCTGCGCGATGCTGATTAGAAATCCATCAGCTCTTTTTCTTTCTCCGCCAGCGCGGCGTCGACCAGCTTGATGTATGCGTCGGTCATTTTCTGAATCTCGTCTTGTGAACGACGTTCTTCGTCTTCGCTGATCTCTTTGTCTTTCAGCAGCGCCTTGACCTTGTCGTTGGCGTCGCGGCGCACGTTACGCACCGCTACGCGGCCCTGCTCGGCTTCGCCGCGCACGATCTTGATCAGATCCTTACGGCGTTCTTCGGTCAGCGGAGGCAGCGGAACGCGAATGTCAGAACCGGCGGAAGACGGGTTGAGGCCCAGATCGGAGCTCATGATCGCTTTCTCAACGGCCTGGCTCAGGCTGCGGTCGAACACGTTGATTTTCAGCGTGCGGGAGTCTTCCACGGTCACGTTGGCCAGCTGGCGCAGCGGCGTAGCGGCGCCGTAGTATTCCACCATGATGCCGTCCAGAATGCTTGGAGAAGCGCGGCCGGTGCGGATCTTGCTGATTTGGTTTTTGAATGCTTCTACGCTTTTTTCCATGCGTGAATCAGCATCTTTTCTGATTTCATTAGTCACGTTGCAAACCCTTGGAAGCTGGTTACTTGGCAGGCGATACTCAAGTATAGCCCGTAATCGTACTCGGAGCGCGCGCGGCGCCTGGCGTCACGCGCACCGAAAAAGGGGTGTGAACAGCCTTATTTGCTGATCAGCGTACCTTCGTTCTCACCCATCACCACGCGGCGCAGCGCGCCCGGCTTGTTCATGTTGAACACGCGGATCGGCAGACCGTGATCGCGGGCCAGCGTAAACGCCGCCAGATCCATCACTTTCAGCTCGCGCTCCAGCACGTCCTGATAGGTTAATTGTTCATACAGCGTCGCATCCGGGTTTTTCACCGGATCGGCGGAGTATACGCCATCCACTTTGGTGGCTTTCAGCACCACGTCCGCTTCGATCTCGATGCCGCGCAGGCAAGCGGCGGAATCGGTGGTGAAGAACGGGTTACCGGTACCGGCGGAGAAGATCACCACGCGGTTGTTGCGCAGCAGGCTGATCGCCTCTGCCCAACTGTAATTGTCACACACGCCGTTCAGCGGGATCGCCGACATCAGGCGGGCGTTCACATAGGCACGGTGCAGTGCATCACGCATAGCCAGGCCGTTCATCACGGTAGCCAGCATTCCCATGTGGTCGCCCACTACGCGGTTCATGCCGGCTTGCGCCAGGCCCGCGCCGCGGAACAGGTTCCCGCCGCCAATAACTACACCGACCTGAATTCCCAGTTCGACCAGCTCTTTCACTTCCTGAGCCATGCGATCCAAAACGCTGGCGTCGATACCAAAACCTTCTGCACCTTGCAGGGCTTCGCCACTCAGTTTAAGCAGAATACGCTGATATACGGGTTTTGCATTGGTTGCCATGGTGTTCTGTCCTAAGAAGCAGTATTAGTATTGGGGATTTCAGCCGATGAAACGCGCCTGAGGTGAGCATCACGCTGCAGGGCCTGCCACCGGTGTAATTCTGGCTGGATAGTATGGAACCGCCAGACGGCGGTTCCATCGACAGTCATTAAGACTGTTTGCTCATCGCGGCAACTTCAGCAGCGAAGTCGGTCTCGACTTTCTCGATGCCTTCGCCCACTTCGAAGCGAATGAAGTTGGTCACGTCAGCGTTGTGCTCTTTCAGCACCTGAGCAACGGATTTGCTCGGATCCATAACGAAAGGCTGACCGGTCAGAGAAACTTCGCCGGTGAATTTCTTCATGCGGCCTTCAACCATTTTCTCTGCGATTTCTTTCGGCTTGCCGGACTGCATGGCGATGTCCAGCTGAACCTGGTACTCTTTTTCTACCACTTCAGCAGACACGTCTTCCGGCTTCACGAACTCTGGCTTGCTTGCCGCAATGTGCATTGCGATTTGCTTAACCAGCTCTTCGTCAGCGCCTTTAGCCGCAACCAGTACGCCGATACGCGCGCCGTGCAGGTAGCTGCCCAGCACTTCGCCTTCCAGGGAAGCAACGCGACGAATGTTGATGTTTTCGCCGATTTTTGCCACCAGCGCTACGCGCTCTTCTTCGAACTGTGCTTTCAGCACGTCAACGTCAGTGATTTTGCCGGCCATGGCCGCATCCAGCACTTTGTCGGCGAACGCCTGGAAGCCGGCGTCTTTCGCTACGAAGTCAGTCTGGCAGTTAACTTCCAGAATGATGCCGTAGTTGCCTTCGATCTTGGTTTTGATCACGCCGTCAGCAGCTACGTTGCCTGCTTTTTTAGCGGCTTTGATCGCACCGGACTTACGCATGTTTTCGATTGCCAGTTCGATGTCGCCGTTGGATTCAACCAGCGCCTTCTTGCAATCCATCATGCCAGCGCCGGTACGCTCGCGCAGTTCTTTTACCAGGGCAGCGGTAATATCAGCCATTTATTTTTCCTCGGTTATCTCGCGTGGAGACAGTTCTCATTCAGATAAGCAAAGGGGGCCTTAACAGGCCCCCCTAACCAACATATGTCAATACCTGGTTAATAAGGGCTCAGTGACGAGCTTGCCTTATTATTCAGCTTCTACGAAGCCTTCTTCCGCCTGAACGGCCAGATCTTGAGAACGACCTTCACGCACAGCGGCAGCAACGGCAGTCAGGTACAGGTTTACTGCACGGATTGCGTCGTCGTTACCAGGGATGATGAAGTCAACGCCGTCTGGGTTGGAGTTGGTATCAACGATAGAGAATACCGGGATACCCAGGTTGTTGGCTTCTTTGATCGCGATGTGCTCGTGATCGGCATCGATAACGAACAGTGCGTCTGGCAGACCGCCCATATCTTTGATACCGCCCAGGGAGTTTTCCAGCTTGGCCAGTTCACGAGTGCGCATCAGCGCTTCTTTCTTGGTCAGCTTGTCCAGGGTGCCGTCTTGAGACTGGATTTCCAGATCTTTCAAACGCTTGATGGACTGACGAACGGTTTTCCAGTTAGTCAGCATGCCGCCCAACCAGCGGTGGTTCACGAAGAACTGGTCACAGCTGTTAGCAGCGTCTTTTACCGCTTCGCTTGCTGCGCGCTTGGTACCTACGAACAGGATCTTGCCTTTACGGGAAGAGATCTTGCTCAGTTCAGCCAGAGCGGCGTTGAACATTGGTACGGTCTGCTCCAGGTTGATGATGTGAACCTTGTTACGAGCGCCGAAGATGAAAGGCTTCATTTTCGGGTTCCAGTAACGGGTCTGGTGACCGAAGTGAACACCAGCCTTGAGCATGTCGCGCATGGAAACAGTTGCCATGATTAAACCTCTATAGATTAATTGGGGTTATGCCTCCACGTATCCCATAACGCCGACCCTGGCGGCGACAAGTCACCTCAGGGCACCCCGGCGGATGTGCCGATACGTGTGTGTTATTTACACAAAATGAGTGCAGTTAAAGTATTTTCGGCCAATTCCTGCCAGGTCACAAGAACCAAGTCGCGGATCGCCGGCGCGCTTTATACCATAAACCCGCCGCCGACACCAACTTTTGTTGCTTTGCGCCGGGCATCGGGAAATGAAATTTGGCAGCCCCCGGCCGGGCTGATACCATAAGTCACTGCTTCTTATTGTCGACGATAACGACACCTGCGGACGAATTTCATGGCAATCTCAATTAAAACACCTGATGACATCCAAAAAATGCGCGTGGCCGGCCGCCTGGCCGCCGAAGTGCTGGAAATCATCGAGCCGCACGTCAAACCTGGCGTGACCACCGGCGAGCTGGACCGTATCTGTCACGAGTACATCACCAACGAGCAGCAGGCCATCTCCGCCTGCCTCGGCTACCACGGCTTCCCGAAATCCGTGTGCATCTCGGTGAACGAAGTGGTGTGCCACGGCATCCCGAGCGACGACAAAACGCTGAAAGACGGCGACATCGTCAATATCGACGTGACCGTGATTAAAGACGGCTTCCACGGCGACACCTCGAAGATGTTCATCGTCGGCAAACCGACCATTCTGGGCGAGCGCCTGTGCCGCGTCACTCAGGAAAGCCTGTATCTGGCGCTGAAGATGGTCAAGCCGGGCATCCGCCTGCGCACCCTGGGCAAGGCTATCCAGCAATTCGTCGAGGCCGAGAAATTCTCCGTGGTGCGCGAGTACTGCGGCCACGGCATCGGCGAAGTGTTCCACGAAGAGCCGCAGGTGCTGCACTATGATGCCGACGATGGCGGCGTGGTGCTGCAGGCGGGCATGGCCTTCACCATCGAACCGATGGTCAACGCCGGCGACTACCGCATCCGCACCATGAAAGACGGCTGGACGGTAAAAACCAAAGATCGCAGCTTGTCGGCGCAGTATGAGCATACTATTGTGGTCACTGATAACGGCTGCGAGATAATGACGTTGCGCAAGGATGACACCATCCCCAACATCATTACGCACGAGATGTAAGCACCGCGGCGCACGCCGCGTGCAGAATGTCACCAGGCCGGCTTTTGCCGGCCTTTTTTATGGGCTGCGCACTATGTCTGACAATCTCCTTCAACAGGCGGCCCCGGCCGTGCCGATGCCGCCCGCCTCCCCCAGCACCTACGGCAATGACGAGCTCACCTGCCCGGTGCTGAAACAGCGGCTGGAGCAGTTCCAGCTGTGGCTGGCGGCGGCGTTCGACGCCGGCTCCAGCGCCGAAAGCCTGGTGGCGGCGCGCAGCGACTTTATCGATCGCCTGCTGCGCCGGCTGTGGACGTTCTACGGCTTCGAAGATATCCCGGAAACCGCGCTGGTGGCGGTCGGCGGCTACGGCCGCGGCGAACTGCACCCGCTGTCGGACATCGACGTGCTGGTGCTCAGCCAGCGCCGGCTGACGGAACAGCAGTCGCAACGGGTCGGCGAATTCATCACCCTGCTGTGGGATCTCAAGCTGGAAGTGGGCCACAGCGTGCGCACTCTGGAAGAGTGCCTGCTGGAAGGGTTGGCGGATCTGACCGTGGCCACCAACCTGATCGAATCGCGCATGATCTGCGGCGACGTCGCGCTGTTCCTGCAGATGCAAAAACATATCTTCAGCGACGGCTTCTGGCCTTCGCCGCAGTTTTTCCACGCCAAGATCAACGAGCAGCAGGAGCGCCATCAGCGCTACCACGGCACCAGCTATAACCTGGAGCCGGATATCAAAAGCAGCCCCGGCGGCCTGCGCGATATTCACACGCTGCTGTGGGTGGCGCGCCGCCACTTCGGCGCCACCTCGCTGGACGAAATGGTCGGCTTCGGTTTCCTCACCCAGGCCGAGCGCAACGAGCTGAACGAGTGCCAAAGCTTCCTGTGGCGCATCCGCTTTGCACTGCACCTGGTGCTGCCGCGTTACGACAACCGCCTGTTGTTCGATCGCCAGCTCAGCGTGGCGCAGCTGCTGCGCTATGAAGGCGAAGGCAACGAGCCGGTCGAGCGCATGATGAAAGACTTCTACCGCATGACGCGGCGCGTCAGCGAACTGAACCACATGCTGCTGCAGCTGTTCGACGAGGCCATTCTGGCGCTGGACGCCACCGAGAAGCCGCGCCCGCTGAACGACGATTTCCAGCTGCGCGGCGATCTGATCGACCTGCGCGACGAAACGCTGTTCATCCGCGAGCCGCAGGCCATCATGCGCATGTTCTACCTGATGGTGCGCAACCGCGAGATCAAGGGCATTTATTCCACCACCGTGCGCCAGCTGCGTCACGCGCGCCGCCACCTGAAGCAGCCGCTGTGCACCATTCCGGAAGCGCGCGATCTGTTTATGGCCATCCTGCGCCATCCCGGCGCGGTGTCGCGCGCGCTGGTGCCAATGCACCGTCACAGCGTGCTGTGGGCCTATATGCCGCAGTGGGGCAAGATCGTCGGGCAGATGCAGTTCGACCTGTTCCACGCCTATACCGTCGATGAACACACCATCCGCGTGCTGCAGAAGCTGGAGAGTTTCGCCGACGACCAGACTCGGCCGCGCCATCCGCTGTGCGTGGAGCTGTATCCGCGCCTGCCGCACCCGGAACTGCTGCTGCTGGCGGCGTTGTTCCACGATATCGCCAAAGGGCGCGGCGGCGACCACTCGATCCTCGGTGCGGAAGACGTGGTGGAGTTCGCCGAACTTCACGGCCTCAACTCGCGTGAAACCCAGCTGGTGGCCTGGCTGGTGCGCTGCCACCTGCTGATGTCGGTCACCGCGCAGCGCCGCGATATCCAGGATCCAACGGTGATCCAGCAGTTCAGCAGCGAAGTGCAGAGCGAAACCCGCCTGCGTTACCTGGTATGCCTGACGGTGGCCGACATCTGCGCCACCAACGAAACCCTGTGGAACAGCTGGAAACAGAGCCTGCTGCGCGAGCTGTATTTCGCCACCGAGAAGCAGCTGCGCCGCGGCATGCAAAACAGCCCGGATCTGCGCGAACGCGTGCGCCATCACCGCCTGCAGGCGCTGGCGCTGCTGCGCATGGACAACATCGACGAAGAGGCGCTGCACCGCATCTGGAGCCGCTGCCGCGCCGACTATTTCCTGCGCCACTCGCCGAATCAGCTGGCCTGGCACGCCCGCCACCTGCTGGCCCACGATTCCACCCAGCCGCTGGTGCTGGTCAGCCGCCAGGCGACGCGCGGCGGCACCGAGATCTTCATCTGGAGCCCGGACCGCCCTTATCTGTTCGCCGCCGTCGCCGGGGAGATGGATCGCCGCAATCTGAGCGTGCACGACGCGCAGATCTTCACCAACCGCGACGGCATGGCAATGGACACCTTTATCGTGCTGGAGCCGGACGGCAGCCCGCTGGCGCAGGATCGCCACGCGGCGATCCGTCAGGCGCTGCTGCAGGCCATCACCCAGCGGGAGTATCAGCCGCCGCGCGTGCGCCGGCCCTCTTCCAAGCTGCGTCACTTCAGCGTGCCGACCGAGGTCACTTTCCTGCCGACCCATACCGATCGCCGCAGCTACCTGGAGCTGACCGCGCTCGACCAACCCGGCCTGCTGGCGCGGGTGGGCGAAGTGTTCGCCGACCTGGGGCTGTCGCTGCACGGCGCGCGCATTTCCACCATCGGCGAGCGGGTCGAGGACTTGTTTATCCTGGCCGACGGCGAGCGGCGCGCGCTCGACCAGGAAACGCGCAGAAAGTTGGAGCAACGGTTGACAGAGGCCCTCACCCCAAACGATAAAATGTGATACAAGTAACTTTTTACCGACAACATCAGGAAAGAGAACAGCATGCAGCAATTACAGAACGTTATTGAAAGCGCCTTCGAGCGCCGTGCGGACATCACCCCGGCGAACGTAGACACCGTAACGCGCGAAGCGGTAAACCAGGTGATCGGCCTGCTGGACAGTGGCGCCCTGCGCGTCGCCGAGAAGATCGACGGTCAATGGGTCACCCATCAGTGGCTGAAGAAAGCCGTGCTGCTCTCTTTCCGCATCAACGACAACAAGGTGATGGACGGCGCGGAAACCCGCTACTACGACAAGGTGCCGATGAAGTTCGCCGACTACGATGAAGCGCGCTTCCAGAAGGAAGGTTTCCGCGTCGTGCCGCCGGCCACCGTGCGCCAGGGCGCGTTCATCGCGCGCAACACCGTGCTGATGCCGTCTTACGTTAACATCGGCGCCTACGTCGACGAAGGCACCATGGTCGACACCTGGGCCACCGTCGGTTCTTGCGCTCAGATCGGCAAAAACGTTCACCTGTCCGGCGGCGTCGGCATCGGTGGCGTGCTGGAGCCGCTGCAGGCCAACCCGACCATCATCGAAGACAACTGCTTCATCGGCGCGCGCTCCGAAGTGGTGGAAGGCGTGATCGTGGAAGAAGGCTCGGTGATTTCGATGGGCGTGTACCTCGGCCAGAGCACCCGCATCTATGACCGCGAGACCGGCGAAATCCATTACGGCCGCGTGCCGGCGGGTTCGGTGGTGGTTTCCGGCAACCTGCCGTCGAAAGACGGTTCCTACAGCCTGTACTGCGCGGTGATCGTCAAGAAAGTCGACGCCAAAACGCGCGGTAAAGTCGGCATTAATGAGTTATTGCGCACTATCGACTAAATTGAAATAGCGGGTGATTCACCCGCTATTTTTTTGTCTGCGTTTCGCTGGCAGTCACAGTCGCAGACCTCGCTTTCCGCCATAATCGCAGTCGTGGAATATAACGATCACATCTAAAGAGGGCGCAGTATGTACGATAACTTGAAGAGTTTGGGCATCAATCAACCGGAAGACGTCGATCGCTATAGCCTGCGTCAAGAGGCCAACAACGACATCCTCAAGATCTATTTCCGCAAGGACAAGGGCGAGTTCTTCGCTAAAAGCGTGAAGTTCAAGTACCCGCGCCAGCGTAAAACCGTGGTGGCGGACAACGCCGGCCAGGGCTACAAGGAAATTCACGAGATCAACCCGAACCTGCGCTACGTGATCGACGAACTGGATCAGCTGTGCCAGCGCGATCAGGTGGAAGTGGATCTGAAGCGTAAAATCCTCGACGACCTGCGCCATCTCGAAGGCGTGGTGTCGCACAAGATTGCCGAGATCGAAGCCGATCTGGAAAAACTCACCCGCGGCAAGTAATGCGGATCGGTTGATCCGCATCATCGCCAAGGCGCCCTTTCGCGGCGCCTTTTTACTTTACGATTGCAGCAGCGTGCCCCACTGCTCGACCCACGGGCAGGCGGCCACTTCCGGCTCCGGCTGTTCCATCGCATCGATCTCCAGCACTTCGCCAACGCGGGTAGCGCCCTGCTCCTGCAGCAGCGCGTCGAACGCGCGCCCGGCGCCGCAGAAGTTGTCATAGCTGCTGTCGCCGAGGGCGATCAGCCCATAGCGCAGCTCCGGCTGGTAACCGACCTGATCGCGAATGGCGTGGAACAGCGGCGCGATGCTGTCCGGCAGATCGCCCTGCCCGGTGGTGGAGGTAATCACCAGCGCGTAGTGCTGACGATAATACTGCCAGGCCTCCAGCGTGCCCTCTTCGAACAGTTTGACCTCATGGCCCTGCTCGCTGAGGATGTTTTGCGCCTCTTCCGCCACCAGCAGCGAATTGCCGTAGACCGTTCCCACGAAGATACCAACCTGAGCCATGGCTCCTACTCCCTTCATTACCTTTAAAAATTGTCAGCTATCCTGACCGTTAGCCGCGCTAAACTCAACCCCGGCAAGTTCAGGGAATACTCCCGCCCAGCCGAACTGCGTCATCACCCCTTGCCAGTCTTCGTCCCAGCGCGCCGTCACCCGCAGCGCCTCACCGGTCACCGGGTGCGTCAGCTGCAGATGGCTGGCGTGCAGCATCAGGCGCGGGCAGCCGAAATGCTGCGCCATGCCGCGGTTCTGCCGCAGATCGCCGTGCTTGCTGTCGCCGATGATCGGATGGCGAAGATGCGCCATGTGGCGCCGCAGCTGGTGCTTGCGGCCGGTTTCCGGCTGCAGCTCCACCAGGCTGTAGCGCGCGCTGTCGTAGCGGCCGACGGCCACCGGCATCTCTACCTGCGCCAGCGGCCGGTAGTGCGTCACCGCCGGCTGCGGCCCTTTATCGGCATCGGCATGTTTATCGGCGATTTTGTCCAGCTCCGCCGTCAGCGGGTAGTCGAGGGTCGCCCCCTCCTGCACGTAGCCGCGCACCACCGCATGGTAGGTTTTCTGCACCTGATGCTGCTCGAACTGCAGCGACAGCAGACGCGCCACCTCGCTGGAGAGCGCCATCAGCAGCACGCCGGAAGTCGGGCGATCGAGACGGTGCACGGTAAAGACGTGCTGCCCGAGCTGATCGCGCACCGTCTGCATCATAAAGCGGGTCTCATGACGATCCAGCCAACTGCGGTGCACCAACCAGCCAGACGGCTTGTTCACCGCCACCAGGTGTTCATCCTGATACAAAATCTCAATCACATCGCTTTCCCAGGTAAATAGCCGTTTCGGGCGCGAGTATAACAGGCGTGCGGCTCAGCGCTAGTTCACCCATTCGATGGTCACCAGCCGCGTATCGGCGCGGCCGCGATCGTCCACCGCCCGAATGCGGTAGCGCCCGTTGTCGATCGGCCGCCAATCGATCGGCTTTTTGCTGGCGCTGCTGCCGAGATAGATATCGTCGACGAACCAGTACACCGTCTTGCTGTCGGCGTCCGTCACCGCGTTGAAGGCGATTTTATCTCGCCCCTGCTGCGACTGGCGCAGGGTATAGGTGGTATTTTTCAGCGGCGAAGTGATGCGCGGCGCGTTGCCGCCGACGGCGATGCCGTTGTCCTTGCAGCGGTTGACCGGCGGCGCCCGCTTCGGCAGCCCGGCCTGGGCGAACACGTTGGCCAGATCGGAAGGCCAGAACTCAAAGATTTCGGTGCGGGTCTGCGCCGCGTCATACGGCGGGCAAACGACCTCGCCGCTGTGAATATCCAGCACCACCGGCCGATAGACGCTGTCGACCTTGATCGGCGACTTGCCGGGAATGAACCAGGTCTTGCCCTTCTGCTGGCACCACGGCGTCGGCAGATCGCCGCTGGCGAGGCAAATATCCACCCGCCGCAGCCGTTGGGGGAACGGGTGCTTCGGTTCCCGCAGGCCGGGGTAGCTGGCATTGACGCTGTCGATGATGTTGAAGAACAGCGGCGCGGCCGCCTCGGCGCCGACCAACGCATTGTTGCCGCGCCCGTCGAAGTTGCCTTCCCACACCACCAGCACGTAAGGGCCGAAAATCCCGACGCTCCAGGCGTCGCGAAAGCCCCAGGAAGTGCCGGTCTTCCAGTACACCGGCAGCGAAGAAGAACGCTGCGCCAGCGTATCGCCCGGCCGCCGGTGCTGGCGCAGCATATCCAGCGTGATGAAACTGGCCTCCTCGCTCAGCAGCCGCACCGGCGTCGATTCGGCCTCGTTCAGCTGCATACGAAGCGGCCGCAGCTCGCCGCGGTTCGCCAGCAGCGCATACAGCTTCGCCAATTCCTGCGCCGTCACCTCGCCGCCGCCCAGCACCAGCGACAGCCCGTAGTGGCTCTCGTTGGCCATATTGGCGACGCCGGTCAGGCGCAAAAACTGATAAAAGGTCGGCTGGCGCAGCTGCGAGGCGACATACACCGCCGGGATGTTGCGGCTGAAATTCAGCGCGTCGGTGGCGGTCACCGGGCCGAGAAAGCGCCGGTCGAAATTTTCCGGGGCATAGGCGCCGAACGACGAAGGCACGTCCTTCAGGATGGTCATCGGATGCAGCACGCCCTGCTCCATGCCCAGCGCGTAGATGAACGGTTTGAGCGTCGAACCCGGCGAGCGTTTGGCGTTGGTGCCGTTCACCTGCCCCTGGATCGGACGGTTGTAATAGTCCGCCGATCCCACCAGCGCGCGCACCCCCATATCACGGCTGTCCACCAGCAGCACCGCAGCGTTTTGGATGCCGCGACTGCGGTTGCGAGCAATAAAGGCATTGACCTGCCGCTCAACCAGCCGCTGCAACCCGGCGTCCAGCGTGGTGTCGACGCGGGTATCGCGCTGCACCAGTTGCTGCGTCTGCTGGCGCAGCTGTTCGATAAAGTGCGGCGCGATATAGGGCACTTGCTCGGGCTGGCGCAGCGCCAGCGGCAGGCGGAACAGCGTTTGCTGGCTGGCGTCGGTGGGGTAAACCCGCTGCCAGCGCTGGAACAGACGGTTGCGCGCCTGCGTCAACGCGGCGCCGAGCACGCCGGTTTTCGGCTCCAGACGGTAGCTGGGCGACTGCGGCAGCACCGCCAGCGTCAGCGCCTCCGGCAGGGTCAAATCCTTCGGCGACTTGGCGAAATAGATCAAGCTGGCGGCGCCGATGCTTTCGATGTTGCGGCCGTAAGGGGCGTAATTCAGGTAGGCTTCCAGGATATCGCGCTTGGAGTAGCTCAGTTCCAGCTGCACCGCGCGCAGCACCTGTAGCAGCTTGCCGCCCGGCGTGCGGGTGTTGAGATGCCAGCGCATGCGCGCCAGCTGCATGCTGATGGTCGATCCACCCTGCATTTTGCCGCCGGCGACATAGCTGCGCCAGAAGCCGCGCATCAGGCTGACGGGGTTAAAACCGGGGTTGTAGTAGAACCAGCGGTCTTCGTGCAGCAGCAGCCCGCGCACCGCCAACGGCGACACCTGCTCCAGCGGCGTCCACAGCCGGTAGCGGTCGTCGTTGGCCAGGGTGATGCGCAGCAGCGCGCCGTGCCTGTCGTAATAGACGGAAGACTGCGGCAGCCCCTGCCACAGGGGCGGATGCGGCCACAGCCGAATCGCGGCCAGCAGCAGCGCCAGTAAAAACACCGCCATCAAGCCGTTTTGCAGCACGCGCCCGGTCAGGATCTTCATACGTTCTCACCACCCCGGCGCCAGACGCTGGCCTGGCGCCGGAGCCGGCCTAGTCGTTGCCCGCCGGCACCACCACCAGCTTGCCGCCGCCGGCCGACATCGCCTGTACTTCACGGTCATACATGGCTTCGCCGTAGGCCGGTGGAACAATAAAGCTGCCGGTATTGGTGGCCTTGATCTGATAGACGAACTCCTGCACCTCGGTGCCGGCGCTGCCATAGATAATCACCCGATCTTCACGGATATCGCTGTAATCCGGCGCCCAGGTGGAGCCGGTAGCGGCCAGCGGCGACTGCCAACCGCCGCGGTCTTCGCTCTCCTCGCCGGCATCGGCCGGTTCCGGCGGCGTCTGCTGCACCACTTCGAACCCGCCCGGCAGCAGATCGACGATCGCCAGGTTGCTCTGCCCCTCTTTCGAGTTGGCGCGCACCTTCAGATGGACATTGATCTTCTGCCCCAGCGTCACCTGCGTCACCGGCTTGCCCTGTTCGTCGGTGTAATCGCGGACGATCTCAATGCCGCGCGACAGCGCTTTTTGCGGCGCATTCAGGTCGTAACCGGCCTGCGTCACCACATACCAGGCCGGCGCGCTGCCGCCGTTGGTGAAGCGCACCGCGGTGGCATCGGCGTTGAACTGCCCCTGAACGAACAACCCCTGCAGCTCACTGATGCGCTGCGGCTCGCCGCCGCTTTTGCCTACCTGCACGATGCCCAAGGCATCCGCATTGGCGGATTGCGCCGCCACCTGGGCCGAATAGCTTTCCAGCGCCAGAATGCTCATCGCGGAGGAGTAGGTGGTGTAACGCTCTTCTTTCAGCGCCTTGACCATATTCTCCAGCACCTGCGGCGGGATCGACGCCACCTTCTCCGGGAAGTGACGGGTAATCAGATACAGCCGCGTCGCATCCTGCACCAGCGGATCGAAATAGTTCTGCGTCCACCAGGCGCTGTCATACGCCTTGCTCAGCTGCTGCCAGCTCGGTTGCAACAGCGCGGCGGCTTCGTCGTCCATCTTCAACAGGCGATAGGAAGAAGCCAGATACAGCGCGCTCAGATCGGTTTTCCACCCTTCGCCATAGCGTTTTTGCAGCGTATCCTGCACCGCCGCCAGCGAGTTGGTGGTCACTTCGCCTTGCAGCGTCAGCAGGTAAACCGCCCAGCTGCGCAGGCGCAGCAGATACAAATCGTCGAATCCGCTGGCCGCCAGCTCGCGCAATGCGCCGTTGGCCTCGTCCAGCATGCCTTCCGGCAGAGCGTAGCCCGCCGCTTTGGCTTCGAGCAGATACTGCACCACATAAGGCGTGACGAAAGGATCGGCATCCGGCGACGAACGCCAGGCGCCGATCGCTCCGCTGTCGTTCTGGCGCGCGCGCAGCACGCCAAGCAGGTTGCGCAGCTGCTTGCTGACTTCCGCCTGGCTCAGGCTGCTTTTCATCTCGGGGTGGCGGCTCTGCAGCATCAGCGGAATGGAGCGGCTGACGATCTGCTCGGAACAGTAATACGGGTAATCCGCCAGGTATTGCGCCAGCCCGCTGGTCAGCACGAGCGGCGAATTCGACACCGCCGCCCGGCGCTGCGCGAAAGCGTCGAACATCTGGCGCAGGCCATCGACGTTCTGACTGCCGCCGCTCATGCGCCCCATCACCGACTGGGTACGGTACGGCGCCGCCGGCCGCACCGAGGTGCTGACAGTGCGGCGGCTGGCCTGGTCGCCGTAACGGGCGTCGAACACCAGCGGCGCATCGCCCAGCACGGCTTTGGCACGCAGGCGGAAAGCGATCACGCCTTCGCGTTTTTCCGCCAGCGTCAGGCTTTGCGTCGCGTTGCCCACCACCTCCAACTGCGGCGGCGGCGTCAGCAGAACGTTGATGGCCACCGACTGTCCGTTCAGCCCGTCGAGGTTGTTGCTGACGCCCACGCTGACGTCGAACTCGTCACCCGGCGCCACCATCGCCGGCACGTTCGGCGTCATGATGAAATTGTCGCGCACCGTGGCGGCGGTTTGCGCCTTGCCGATTTTCTCCGGGGTCACCGAAATCGCCATCACGCGGATCTTGCCGTTGAAGTAGTCCGGCACCGGGTAGACGAACTGCTTCTCGCCGCTGACCTCGGTAATGCCGGACCAATAGGCCACCGGCTTGTCGCGCTTGCGCTTGAACGGGTTGAGGTTGAGATCCAGCCCTTCGCCCGCATCGCCGCCCGGCGCCGCGGTCAGCGCCATCAGCTTGCTGAACTCCGGCAGGATCAGATCGAGGATCTGCGAGCTGCTCACGTTCAGTTCACGCTTGCTGAAGAAGAACTCCAGCGGATCCTTCAGGCGGTAGCGCGCCACCTGCAGAATGCCCTCATCGACGGCGAACAGCGCCACCTGCTGCGGCGCGTCGGTCTTGACCGTCATCGTCAGGTTTTCACCCGGCTTGAGGACCTCCGGCGCCGTCACCTCGAGGCTGTTTTGCCGCGCCTTGGTGCTGATCTTGAACGGCATCACGCCATAGCTCAGCGGGCTCATGAAGATCTCGCTGGAGTTGATATCGCGCACGAACTGCACGTTGATGTAGCCGTTGCCCTCCATGCCGGCCGGCACGCGGATCTTCTGCACCGAGCTGGTGGTGTCGGTGTGGAACCACTGCCAGGCGTAAACTCTGTCCTTCTCGATGGTGATCAAGCCGCTGCCGGTATAAGGCGCGTTGATCGCCACCTCGATCTCTTCGCCCGGCTGGTATTCCGCCTGGTTCAGTTTCAGCTTCAGTTCGGCGTTGCGATCCAGCGAACGGCTCAGGTTGGCGTTGCCGGCCACGCTGTAGGCGACGCGGTTGAGCGTCTTGCCCTGCGCATCTTCAATCACCAGCACGAAGTCGCCCGGCTTATCGGTCGCCAGCCGCAGATCCGCGCCCTGCCCGCTCAGCGCCAGCGGCTGTTCCGACAGCTGCACTTCCTTCATCTTCGACTGGTATTTGTAAACGCCCGAATCCTGTTTGGTCAGCACCGAAATGTATTTCTGCTCGATCAATACCTGCTTCAGATTCGGCAGGGCGATCTGTTGCAGATTCGGATCGATGGCGATCACGTTCAGATGCCGCTCCGCGTCGCGGTTGATGTAGCCCAGATCGCCGTCCGCCTTCACCCCGATCAGGTAATCGTAAGGCGAAACCAGCGTGCGGGCGGTCGCCGCCACCGAGCGCCCGCCGCCGGCGACGAACGCCTCCGACAGCAGCTGCAGCTGATAAGTGGCGTCGGCGTAGGATTTCAGATCGAGCGGGATATCGGCCGCGCCGTGCTCATCGGTGGTGCGATCTTCCAGCTCGGTTTCGAACCCGTCGCTGTTTTGCCGATTTTCATAGAACGCATAATCCGGGAAGCGATCGAAGCTCGGATACATCGGCCGCAGCGTCAGCCTGGTGCTCACGCGGCGATCCTGCGCCGGGGTGCCGAACAGGTTCTGCACATCGATGCTGGCCTTCAGCTCGGACGGTTTGACCCAGCCTTGCTGGCGGTTCGGCGTCAGCGCCAGCTTCACTTTCAGCTGATCCGGTTCGAACTCCTTCACATTGACCGCGGTATGGCCGAGCAGCATGGAGGTATCGTTGTTTTTGCCGATCAGATACAGATAGACGTTCCACTCGCCGGTAGGCGAGTTTTCATCGGTGGTATAGCTCAGCTCATTGAAACCGCTGGCGCCCAGCGTCAGCGGCACGGTGGTCATCAGCTTGTCGCGCGGATCGCGGATTTCGGCGCGCACCGGCACGCCGGCCAGGCCAACGCCCCAGTCGGCGGCGCGGGTGATCAGGCCGATGTTAAAGGTATCCCCCGGCCGATAAACGCCGCGATCGGAGAACAGGTAACTGCTGAGCGTGCGCGGATCGGTCGGCGTTTGTTCACCGGCGACGTCGAAGCGCGAGAAGTCCAGCCCGCGATCGTTATAGCTGCCGGTCGGCAGGAAGGAGACATCCCCCTCCTTTTCCACCAGGAACATCACCGGCTGGCGCTCGTTGGTGTACACGTCGAGCGCCGGGAAACGCACGTGGCCGTCGGCCCCGGTGATTTGGCTGAGCAGCGTCACGCCATTTTTGGCCACCACCGACACGTTGGCGCCGCTGACCGGCGCGCCGCTTTGAATCGACTGCACAAAGACGTCGCGCGTCTTATCCTGCGAGCTCTTGGCGACGATGCCCAGATCGGTCACCACCACAAAGCGCGAATCGCCGACGTCGGGCTGATCTTCCCCGGTGCTCTCGTCCGGTTCCTGTTCTGGCTCGGCGCCCGCCTCTTCCGCCGCCGGTTTCCGGTTCGGCTGCCATTCGGACAGCGTCAGCAGGAATACTCCGCGATGGGAACTGGCGTTGGTGGAGAGATAGCGGGAGAGATCGATGCCCTGATAGTTCACTTCCCCCGGCCGCTCGTTGTTGAGCGCCGTCTGGTATTTGAAATGCTCGGTGAAATATTCGTCGTTGAGCCGGTTGAATTCCGTGGACGAGTATTCCCGGCTTTTGAAGGAAACAATGTGCTGCAGCTGGCTCGGGATCACCCGCTTGATGTCCAGCCGCAGGCCCGCCACGTTGCGCGCCGCCACGCTGATCTGTTTGTCGCCGTTGACCGACAGCAGCGAGCCTGCGGACATGAACTGCAGCGATTTCGGGAACTCCGGCACTTCGACCACTCGATAAACCTTCTTCGGCATTTTGTAACCGCCGACGGAGACCAGCTGGTTGTCTATCTCGATCAGCACGAAGCGGTGCGCCGGGGCTTCAAAGCGGAAGCTGAACTGCGGCTGGTAGGCCTCTTCCGCCTCGTTAAGCGTCAATGGCAATGCCGTCGCCTGCGCCAGCACGTTTTTGCCGACGCTGTCGACCGTCCATTGATAGAAATCTTCGGCATCGTTGGCGGTCTCGGCATCGCTCGGATCGTGCTGCGGCAGCAGCCAGGCCTTGGTGGCCCGCGCCAGCTCTTTATCCTTCACCGCATCGCTGAAACCGACCACCAGCGCACGCTGCCCTTGGCCGCCGTCGGTATCCACCACCTGGGCGCTGGCGTCGCTCAGCGCCAGGCTGTACAGCGTCGGTACTTTGACCCAGTTGCTTTTCGCCTCAGCGACCGCATTGCCGGCCGCCGTCGATTTAACGCCTTTGCCGACGGTCAGATGCACAGCACCGCCCTGATCCAGCGCCTGCAGCGGCTCGGAATGCACCCAGGCGTTCAGTTTTTTCTCGTCATAGACCAGGGAGAAGTTCAGCTTTTGCTCGGAGGAAGCGCTGCCCTCCTTCAATCCCAGCGAAATCTGTTTTTCAAAGCTGGCGACGTCGACCGGCGCATTGAACTGCAAATTGAAAATCGCGCTGCGTTTCTGCGCATCTTGCGGATCGCGGTAATACTCGGCCTGCCCCAGGCGGTAATCGAACGCGGGCACGGTGAAGGCATAGCGGGTTTTGGCGAGCTTGACCTGCGGCGCCAGCAAGGTGGCGGGCTCGAGGGTTACGTCATATTTCGCGCCCATCGGCAGCGGTTTTTTCGGCGTGAACACCAGCGTCGACTCATTGCGCCACGCCCACTGCCCTTCCGCAGCCGGTTTGAGGATGATGCCGGCGCTCACGGTTTTACCCACCGCGCTTATTGCCGCGGCCGAGCCGCTGAAAGTCAGGCTCACCGTTTGCGGCGCCTGCCGGGCGGCGGCGTAGTCTATCGGCTCGGGGTTGGGCAACTCGGCGCTGATCTCCTGAACCGCCATCGGCGCCGGTTCGATGGGCTGGGGGCGGTTTTGCCACCAGTGCCAGCCGTAAAACGCGCCGCCTGCGGCGCCAGCCAACAACAGCAGGCCTAGACCAATCGCTTTCGGGTGTTTATCCACGCCGCTTTCGAGCCGCAAAAAACCGCGCGGCAGCGCAGCCCACCAGGCCGGCGCACGCCAGCTGAGGTTGCCGACCAGCGGTCTCAGCAACCGCCCTAACAGCGACAACGCCCCACCCAGCAGGCGGCAAACGCCCTTAACCAGGGTAAAAGGCAAACGCAGGATAAACCTTAATAAATCCATTATTGCAGCACCTCATCATCCTAATGCAGCCCCCGGTCAACCGCCGCGGTTCAACCGAGCCGAAAGACGCCTTCGGCTCTCCTGCCCGGCATCCGCGCGAGTACTCTACACTGCCGGGCGGCAAAAATCTGCGCGCCGCCGGCGAATTACGGCGCTTTATTCAACATCAAATCCAGCTGTTGCAGCAGCACCAGCAGCGGCAGGCTGCTCGGTTCACGATCTTTCAACGCCTCTTCGAAATAAGGCGTGATGGCGAAGCGCGTCGGCAGCGGCGCTTCGGCGTCCAGCAACGCATACATGCGCGGCAAGAACACCCACTGCAGCCAGGCTTCGGCCGACATGCTGTCGATGCAGAACGGCTCGGTGCTGGAGAAGGCCTCATGATCAGGCGGCGCGGCCTGCCACAGCGCCAGATCGCGCATGGATTGTTCAATCGCCTGCAAACTGCGGCGCACCTGGTTATGTATACTCATCTGCATTCCCGATCTCTTTTCATCATGGTATTCAGCGCGCTGGCTGAAAGGCGGCAAAGCATAGCATTTTTATAGCCCAAATTCGGCGCGTCTGAGACAGCCCGCCGTTTTTATCTGGTGGCGTCCGCCGCCGCGCGGCACAATAGGCCCACCGAGTTCACCACACAGATAAAGATTCATGTCCGTAATAACAGAGAAAAAAAACCACGCGACGCCCGGTAAGGCCATGCTGGCTTCGGTCACCGGTTACGCCATGGACGGGTTTGACCTGCTGATCCTCGGCTTTATGCTGCCGGCCATCAGCAGCGAATTGGGATTAACCTCATCGGCCGCCGGTTCGCTGGTCACCTGGACGCTGATCGGCGCGGTGCTGGGCGGCGTGATCTTCGGCCACCTCAGCGATCGCTTCGGCCGAATCCGGGTGCTCACGATCACCATCCTGATGTTTTCCCTGTTCACCGGCCTGTGCGCCGTGGCGCAAGGATATTGGGATCTGCTGGCCTATCGCACCCTGGCGGGCATCGGGCTGGGCGGCGAGTTCGGCATCGGCATGGCGCTGATCGCCGAAGCCTGGCCGGCGGAGAAGCGCAACCGCGCTTCGGCTTACGTCGGCATGGGCTGGCAACTGGGCGTGCTGGCGGCCGCCTTCCTGACGCCGCTGCTGCTGGAACACATCGGCTGGCGCGGCATGTTTTTGGTCGGCCTGCTGCCGGCGCTGGCGTCATTCCTGATCCGCCGCACTCTGGGCGAACCGGAGGAATTCGTACGGCAGAAAGACGCTGGGCAATCGCTCTCCTTCCTGCAGCGTTTGCGCCTGCTGTTCAAGGATCGCGCCACCAGCAGGGCCAGCATCGGCATCTTCATTCTCTGTTCGGTGCAGAACTTCGGTTACTACGGCCTGATGATCTGGATGCCGACTTACCTGGCGAAAAACTTTGGCTTCTCGCTCACCAAGTCCGGCCTGTGGACGGCGGTGACGGTGGTCGGCATGACGTTCGGCATCTGGCTGTTTGGCGTACTGGCCGACCGCTTTCCCCGCTGGAAGATCTTCGTGCTGTATCAGGTCGGCGCCGTGGTGATGGTGATCGGTTACGCCCAGTTGAGCGACCCGACGCTGATGCTGTTCGCCGGTGCCGTGATGGGCATGTTCGTCAACGGCATGATCGGCGGCTACGGCGCGTTAATTTCCGATACCTACCCGGTGCAGGCACGCGCCACCGCGCAGAACATCCTGTTCAATCTGGGGCGCGGCGTCGGCGGCCTGGGGCCATTGGTAATCGGTGCGCTGGTGACGCAGGTGTCGTTTACCGCGGCCATCAGCCTGCTGGCGGCAATTTACCTGCTGGATATCTACGCCACGCTGTTCCTGCTGCCGAAAAAACAGGGCGCAGGCGATACGCTGGGCGCGATTGGTTAACGCTGAAGAGGGATTAAGGCAGGGCCGCACGCGCGGCGGAATGGAACAAAAAGTTGGGGGCACTGCGTTAACAGTGCCCCCGGTTCGTTTTATAGCTATCCCGCTACACAGCGTGCTCCCTGCTCAATCCTTGAAAACTTTTCCTGCGGCCATCCTGACCAAGCGATCCTTGCATCATCCTGCAGCATCGTCCTGACGCGGTTCCTCAGCCTTCCTGACCCGCCGACAGTCCTGTGCCGGCTCTCAATCTCCGTCCTGGAGGTGTCCCTGGTTTCTATCCTGAAACATCCTGGGCATCTCCTGACGCCATCCTTCGCTCTTGCCTGAGCGCATCCCTTTCTTCTTCCTGAAGCTGCATCATCCTGATGCTTTCCTGCTCCGCCGGTTCCGTTCCGGTAACGATAAGATCGCTTAAATTCCCCGGAATCACAAGGGTTTGGGAGGTGTCTCACACTAAATTAAGCCTAAGAGTTATCCTAAAGAAATTCTAACCAATTGATCTGGATAACAATAATCTCATCGCCTGGAGAAAGGCGGGAAAAATTAAGAGCGATCTCTCACAGCCCGTGTGAGAGATCTCGCACACGGGCGACGGCGAATCCGTCGCCATTCAGTCCAGCACCGGGCGCAGCGCATCGAGGAAATTCCCCAGCGTCGCCGCCAGCAGGGTACGCTTATCGCTGCCGAACTGTTCCAGCACCACGTTGCCGCTGACGTTGCACAACGACACCATCGTCATCTCGGATTCGGTGGTCGCCAGGAACAGCGTTGGCGGCAGCTTGAGGCGCTTTTGCGTCACCAGATGGCCGATCAGGTTCTCCTGCAGGCGGATAAAATCCTCTTCGCTCCAGACCTGCAGCAGGCTCAGACGATGCTCGCCGAACTGTGCGCTCATGTCGCCGGCGTATTGCTGCGTGTAGAAACGGTGCGCGTCCGGCTGCAAACGCAGCTCCAGCGCGGCTTCTACCTTTTCCAACGTCGCCGCCGGTTCGAAAGGCTGTGGCAACCACAACACTTCGTCCTCGCGGTTCTCCACGATGCAGGGCGACGGCACGCCGTACAGCGCCTGGCTGGCCGGCGCGTGGCCGCGCTCTTGCTGCCACAACTCGACATAGCGTTGAGTGAATTCACGCAGAGCGTGCGATACATCATGGTCCATATTCTTTCCCGCATACGTTAAACTGACGGCCATTGTACCTATCTCTGACCAAGGTGACAGCAGATGTCCTCATATCAAGACCACCAGGCCCTGTCGGGGCTGACGCTGGGCAAACCCACCGCCTACCGCGATCGCTACGACGCCTCGCTGCTGCAGGCGGTGCCGCGCAGCATGAACCGCGAGCCGCTGGGGCTGTACCCCGATAACCTCCCCTTCCACGGCGCGGACATCTGGACGCTGTACGAGCTCTCCTGGCTGAACGCCAACGGGCTGCCGCAGGTGGCGGTCGGTGAAATCAGCCTCAACGCCGACAGCCTGAACCTGATCGAATCGAAAAGCTTCAAGCTGTATCTCAACAGCTTCAACCAAACCCCGTTCGCCGATTGGGAAACGGTGCGCAGCACGCTGCAGCGCGATCTGTCCGCCTGCGCCCAGGGCGAGGTGAGCGTCACCCTGTTCAGCGTCGAGCAGTTGGAAGGCACGCCGATCGCCCGCCTGGCCGGCGACTGCATCGATCAGCAGGATATCCGCATCGACAATTATGAGTTCAACGCCGACTACCTGTTGAACGCCGCCGGTGAAGAGGTGGTGGAAGAGCAATTGGTCAGCCACCTGCTGAAGTCCAACTGCCTGATCACCCATCAACCAGACTGGGGCTCGGTGCAGATAAGCTACCGCGGCGGCAAGATCGATCGCGAAGCGCTGCTGCGCTACCTGGTCTCCTTCCGCCACCACAACGAATTCCACGAGCAGTGCGTCGAGCGCATCTTTAACGATTTGATGCGCTACTGCCGGCCGCAAAGCCTGACGGTTTACGCCCGCTACACCCGCCGCGGCGGGCTGGATATCAACCCGTGGCGCAGCAACGTCGAATTCGCTCCCGAACGCGGCCGCCTGGCGCGCCAATAAGTGCGAAACATTGCTCAACAACTGAGCTAACGAGCGGTTTATGTTGGTAAAAGCGCAGGGACGGCGGTAAGGTTAAAACGAGGCTGCGGCCGGGCGGAGCGCCCGCTGCGCCGCAGCACGCCAACCATAACGAGATGCTGTTTTGCTGCGTATGGATTACTACCGCCCCGCACCGGGTGCAAAGGAGTTACCTTGATTACACACATCAGCCCGCTTGGCTCTATGGATTTATTGTCGCAGCTGGAAGTAGACATGCTGAAGCGTACCGCCAGCAGCGACCTGTACCGCCTGTTCCGCAACTGTTCGCTGGCCGTGTTGAACTCCGGCAGCCAAACCGACAACAGCAAACAGCTGCTGTCACGCTATGAAACCTTCGACATCAACGTGCTGCGCCGCGAACGCGGGGTGAAGCTGGAGCTGGTCAACCCGCCGGAAGAGGCGTTCGTCGACGGCCGCATCATCCGCTCGCTGCAGGCCAACCTGTTCGCCGTACTGCGCGACATCCTGTTCGTACACGGCCAAATCGCCAGCGCCGGCCGTTTCCAGCACCTGAACCTGGAAAACTCGGCCCACATCACCAACCTGGTATTCTCGATCCTGCGCAATGCACGCACGCTGCATCTGGATGAAGATCCCAATATGGTGGTGTGCTGGGGCGGCCACTCGATCAACGAGAACGAATACCTTTACGCGCGCAAGGTCGGCAGCCAGCTGGGCCTGCGCGAGCTGAACATCTGCACCGGCTGCGGGCCGGGCGCGATGGAAGCGCCGATGAAAGGCGCGGCGGTCGGTCACGCGCAGCAGCGTTACCGCAACAGCCGTTTCATCGGCATGACCGAGCCGTCGATCATCGCCGCCGAGCCGCCAAACCCGCTGGTGAACGAGCTGGTGATCATGCCGGACATCGAAAAGCGCCTGGAAGCCTTCGTGCGCATCGCGCACGGCATCATCATCTTCCCGGGCGGCGTCGGCACCGCCGAAGAGCTGCTGTACCTGCTGGGTATCCTGATGAACCCGGAGAACAGCGAACAGGTGCTGCCGCTGATCCTGACCGGGCCGAAAGAGAGCGCCGATTACTTCCGCGTGCTGGACGAGTTCATCATGAACACGCTGGGCGATGCCGCGCGCCGTCACTACACCATCATCATTGACGATCCGGCGGAAGTGGCGCGGCAGATGAAGAAAGCCATGCCGCTGGTGAAGGAAAACCGCCGCAACACCGGCGACGCCTACAGCTTCAACTGGTCGATCCGCATCGCGCCGGATCTGCAGCTGCCGTTCGAGCCGACCCACGAGAACATGGCGAACCTCAACCTGTATCCGAACCAGCCGCCGGAGCAATTGGCCGCCGCGCTGCGCCGCGCGTTCTCCGGCATCGTGGCCGGCAACGTGAAGGAAAACGGCATCCACGCCATCGAGCAGTTCGGCCCGTACAAGCTGCACGGCGAGCCGCAGATGATGAAACAGATGGACAGCCTGCTGCAGGGCTTTGTCGCCCAGCACCGCATGAAGCTGCCGGGCAGCGCCTATGTGCCCTGCTACGAAATCGTCGCCTGACCCTCAATCCCGGGCGGCGTAACGGCCGCCCCGTTTTCTGACCTTGCCGCCCATGATGATACACCTACTGATTGTCGACGCCCTGAACCTCATCCGCCGCATTCACGCCGTGCAGGGTTCCCCTTGCGTCAACGCCTGCCGCCACGCGCTGCAGCAGTTGATCCAGCACAGCCGCCCGACCCACGCGGTGGCGGTCTTCGACGAGGACGATCGCCGCGACAGCTGGCGTCACCAAATTCTGCCGGACTACAAGGCCGGGCGTTCGCCGATGCCGGAAAACCTGCAGCAGGAGATGCCGCAGCTGCGCGAGGCCTTCGCCGAACTGGGCGTCGCCAGCTGGCATTCTCCCGGCAACGAGGCGGACGATCTGGCGGCCACGCTGGCGGCGAAGGTCGCCGGCGGCGGCCACCAGGTGACCATCGTCTCCACCGACAAAGGCTACTGCCAGCTTTTGGCGCCGAACGTGCAGATCCGTGATTACTTCCAGAAACGCTGGCTGGATATGCCTTTCGTGCAACAGGAATTCGGCGTGCAGCCGCAGCAGCTGCCGGACTATTGGGGGCTGGCGGGGATCGGCAGCAGCAAGATCCCCGGCGTGGCCGGTATCGGGCCGAAAACCGCCGTGCTGCTGTTGCAGCAGTCGGGCAGCCTGGATGGGCTCTATCAGCAGCTGGAACAGGTGCCGGAGAAATGGCGCGGCAAGCTGGAGCGGCACCGCGAGCTGGCCTACGTCAGCAAACAAGTCGCCACGCTGCGCACCGATCTGTCGCTGGACGGCAACCTGCAGCAGCTGCGCCTGCCGATACCATAAGGGCGCTGCAAGCAGCGCCCTTCATCAGGCTTAACGCGATTAATCGCGCTCGTCGCGCCGGCCCGGCACCGCCGACCACATGCGGCGCACGTGTACGGTGATCTCTTCGCGGTCGTGATACAGCTGCTTGGCATGCACTTCGACGCTGACGCCGGCAGCGCCCAGCGCTTCGCGGATGCTCATCAGGTTCTGCGACACTTCCTCATAGCGCTTTTTCATCGGCAGCTTGAGGTTAAAAATCGCTTCGCGGCACCAGCCTTTCACCAACCACTGGATCATCAGGCTGGTTACCTTCGCCGGCTTCTCCACCATGTCGCACACCAGCCAGTAGATCTTGCTGCTGTTCGGCTCGAACTTGAAGCCGTCGGCGCGGTGGTGCGTCACCTGGCCGGTTTCCATCAGGCTCGGCGCCATCGGGCCGTTATCCACCGAATGCACCATCATGCTGCGTTTCACCAACTGATAGGTCCAGCCGCCCGGGCAGGCCCCCAGATCGACCGCGTGCATGCCGCTGGCCAGGCGTTCGTCCCACTCGTCGGCGGGGATGAACACGTGGAACGCTTCTTCCAGCTTCAGCGTCGAACGGCTCGGCGCATCGGCCGGGAAGCGCAGACGCGGAATGCCCATGTAGAACGGCGAGTTGTTGTTGCTGTAGGAGTAACCGACGTAGCAGCAGCCCGGCGCGATGAAGAACACGTGCACCACCGGGCGGGTCGGGTTCTCGCGCGCCATCAGCACCTTCTGCTCGCGCATCGCGGCGCGCAGCGGCACCGTCAGCTTGCGGCAGAACTTCATCAGCTCTTTGCTTTCGTTGGTGTCCGGCACTTCCACCCGCAGCTCGCCACCGCGGTCAACCACGCCGATCAGCATGCCGACGATCGGCGATACCCGATCTTCCGGCGGCAGATCGCGCAGCAGCTCGCCCACCACGATCATCTGGCGGGCGAAAATCAGTTCGCGGAACGGAATTTCCCGCGCCAGGCGGTCGGCATCGTCCGGCTGATAGCATTCGAACAGCACGTAACCGCTGTGCTCTTTTACCCGCGCAAAGCCGAAAATCTCCCGCTGGGCGGCTTTGTCGGTGATCTCCGCCGCACACTCTTTTTCAAAGCCAGGGCGGCAGTACAACGCAATCTTATTCATGGCGCTCGGCCTTTTTCCTCAGACGCAAAGCGCCAATCAACATCAATATCCAGCCGATCAGGAAGCACACGCCGCCAACCGGCGTGATGTATACCCAGACCTTCAGGTGCGACAGCGCCAGGCAATAGAGGCTGCCGCTGAACAACACGGTGCCGAACGCCAACAGCGCTCCGCTCCAGTAAAACCACAGGCTCACGCGGCGCTGCATCGCGACCGCCAGCGCCAGGATGGCCAGGGTGTGGAACCCCTGATACTCCAGCCCGGTGCGGATCCAGGCCATTTCGTTGGCGCCGAGCGTGCCGCTTAACACATGCGCGCCGAATGCGCCCAACGCGACAAACACAAAGCCGCTGATAGCGGCGAAAACCAGCATGGAACGGCTGCTCATCGTGATCTATCCCATTAAAAATCACCGGCCGCGGCAAGGCGGCGGCCGGCCTTATTGTTCGTAGCGGAAGCGGAACTTCTCTTGTTCACTGGCGGCACGCGCCAGGATCCACTGCCGGAAGGCGGCTATTTTACCCAGTTCTGCCTGGCTGTCATGACATACCAGATAAAAAGCGTTTTTACTGACCAGCACATCGTTGAACGGGCACACCAGGCGACCGGCTTCAATCTCGGTTTGCGCCATCACGTTGTTCACCAGCGCCACGCCCTGGCCGTGTACCGCCGCCTGCACCACCATCGCGCTATGGCTGAAGATCGGCCCCTGTTGCACGTTGATGTGCTGCAACCCCAGCTGGCGCGTATAGGCCAGCCAGTCGCGGCGTGAAACGTCATGCAGCAGCGTATGATAAGCCAGATCCTCTGCGGTTTTCAGCGGATGATCGCCGGTCAGCAGGCTCGGCGAACACACCGGCAGCAGATATTCCGCATACAGGCGCTCGGCGCGCAGCCCCGGCCAGTTGCCGCGGCCGTAGAAAATCGCCACGTCGACGTCGTCCGCCAGCTTGTCCTCTTCGCGGTCCACCGCCTGGATGCGCACGTCGATCCCCGGATAAGCTGAGTTAAAGCCGGACAGGCGCGGCACCAGCCACTGAATGGCGAAGCTCGGCGGCAAACTGACGGTCAATGCCCCCTTGGCGCTGCGCGCCTGCAGCTTGCGCGTCGCCTCGTTGATCGAAGAGAAGATCTCCTTGATATCGAGGTAGTAACTTTGCCCCTCTTCGGTCAGCAGCAGCGAGCGGTTACGCCGGCGAAACAGCTTCAGCCCGAGGAAGTCCTCCAGCGACTTGATCTGGTGGCTCACCGCGGCCTGGGTCACGAACAGCTCTTCCGCCGCCTTGGTGAAACTCAGGTGGCGAGCGGCCGCATCGAACACGCGCAGCGCATTGAGGGGAGGTAAGCGTTTAGACATTAAATTAGCTACTTTTGTGTAACATTAATCCGAATGATTCGGCGCCGAAAATCGGGCGGCTTTGTGTGGCAAGCCATCGGTAAACGCTAACGGCGTATTGCCATTAGTTTTTTTAATCCGAGCCATTATAATTTGTCCGTTGAGGATGCGCCAGCAAATACCTATAGTGGCGGCACTTCCCGGGCCGGAACGAAAAGGGAGTGGGTGTCGAGGACGCCGATGAACTTTTGGCTTGTGGTTGTGATGTTGTGTTTGCAAATTGTCCGGCGATTCCGGACATGGTAGCTAGGCTACTGTTTTTTCACTTCCTGTACATTTACCCTGTCTGTCCATAGTGATTTTATGCAGCACCGCAAAACTTGCGGTGCTTTTTTTTGCCTGACGGTTATTGGTTGCTTTCAACCATCTCTTTCACATCGGCGCGGTTGATCTGCTGCTCGACGCCATTGGCGTCTTTATAGCTGATCATGCCGGTATCGTTGTCCACTTTTGGCTTGCCGTCAGCGACAATGGTGCGTCCGTCATTGGTATGCATCACGTAGTTGCTGGAACAGGCGGCCAGGGTGAACGTAAGCATCAGGGCAGAGAGAACTGCGGCTGTTTTCTTCATTGAGGACTCCTTTTTAGTTTTAAATGCTGATAAATACCTTTTATGTGTATAGATGCGATTAATAAGCGCACATTTAATAGCATAACAAACTTTCCCAATTTTGCCAGGCGATAAGTCCTAATAGGCAGGATCGCTTGTCTCCGGCGGCAAAATAGGACAGGATCCCCCATCGACTCAAGCCAGTGACAATCAGGGTATGACGCCTTTTAACCCCAGCCTTTTTCGCCAACAGTTTCCCGCGCTCGCGCAGGACGGCATCTATCTGGACAGCGCCGCCACCGCGTTAAAACCGCAGGCGGTGATCGACGCCACGCAGCAATTTTATCGCGATGACGCCGCCACCGTGCACCGCAGCCAGCATCGGGCGGCGCAGGATCTGACCGCCCGCTTCGAGCAGGCGCGCGGCCAGGTGGCGCAGCTGATCAATGCGCCGTCGGCCGACGACATCGTCTGGACGCGCGGCACCACCGAAGCGATCAACCTGGTGGCGCAGAGCTACCTGCGTCCGCGTCTGCAGCCGGGCGATGAAATTCTGGTGAGCGAAGCGGAACACCACGCCAATCTGATCCCCTGGCTGATGGTGGCGGAACAAACCGGCGCGCGGGTGGTGAAACTGCCGATCGGCGCCGATCGGTTGCCGGATTTGACACAGCTGCCCACCCTGCTCAACGACAAAACCCGCCTGTTGGCGCTGGGGCAAATGTCCAACGTCACCGGCGGCTGCCCGGATCTGGCGCCGGCGATCGCGCTGGCACATGCCGCCAGCGCACGCGTGATGATCGACGGCGCACAGGGCGTGGTTCACGGCCCGGCCGACGTACAGCTGCTCGACATCGATTTCTACGCCTTTTCCGGCCACAAGCTGTATGGGCCGACCGGCATCGGCGCGCTGTACGGCAAAGCCGAGCTGCTGGCGCAGATGGCACCCTGGCAAGGCGGCGGCAAGATGCTGACCCAGGCATCGTTCGACGGCTTTGCCCCGCAAAAGCCGCCGCATCGCTTCGAAGCCGGCACGCCAAACATCGCCGGCGTGCTGGGGTTGGCCGCGGCGCTCACCTGGCTCAGCGAACAGGACATGGCGGCGGCGGAGCGCTACAGCCGCGAGCTGGCGGACCAGGCGGAACAGCGGCTGGCACAGCTGCCGGGCTTTCGCAGCTTCCGCAGCTCGGGCTCCAGCCTGCTGGCGTTCGACATCGCCGGCGTACACCACAGCGACATCGTCACCCTGCTGGCGGAGCAAGGCATTGCGCTGCGCGCCGGCCAACACTGCGCGCAGCCGCTGATGGCGGCGTTGGGCGTCAGCGGCACGCTGCGCGCGTCGTTCGCCCCCTACAATACGCAACAGGACGTCGATACGCTGGTCAGCGCGTTGACTCACGCCCTCGATCTGCTGGCCGACTGACTTGATTCCCGGAGACGCTATGCTCGCCCCCCATCCTTTTGGCCGAGAGGTCACCGCCGAGGCGTTGATCGCCACCTTCAGCACGCTGAAACAGTGGGAAGATCGCTACCGCCAGCTGATTATGCTCGCGAAACGGCTGCCGCCGCTGCCGGAGGCCTTGCGCAGTGAAGAAATGGCGTTGAGCGGCTGTGAAAACCGCGTCTGGTTGGGGCACCAGTTGCTGGAAGACGGCACGCTGCACTTCTATGGCGACAGCGAAGGCCGCATCGTGCGCGGCCTGCTGGCGGTGCTGCTGACCGAAGTGGAAGGGAAAACGCCGCAGCAGATCGCCGCATTGGATCCGCTGGCGCTGTTCGACCGGTTAGCGCTGCGCACCCAACTGAGCGCCACCCGCGCCGGCGGCCTGGCGGCGTTGGCCGCCGCCGTCAAGGCGATCGCCGCCCGTTACGCCTGACGCGCCGCCTTCGCCACCATCTTTTTCAGCGCGTGCGACACGGCGACGAAGCCGAAAGTAGCGGTGACCATGGTCGCCGCGCCGAACCCCGCGCTGCAATCCATTCTTTTCGGCCCTTCCGCCGTGCTGCGTGAAGCGCACACCGAACCGTCCGGCTGCGGGTAAACCAGCGGCTCGCTGGAGAAGACGCAGTCGATGCCCAGCTTGCCCTTGCCGTTTTTCACCACGTTGAAATCGTGCTTCAGCCGCTCGCGCAGCTTGGCGGCCAGCGGATCCTGGATGGTTTTCGCCAGATCGGCCACTTCGATCTTGGTCGGGTCAATCTGCCCGCCGGCGCCGCCGGTGGTCACCACCGGGATCTTGAAGCGGCGGCAGTATGACAGCAACGCCGCCTTCGGCCGCACGCTGTCGATCGCGTCGATGACGTAGCTGAAGTTATGGTCCAGCAGCTCGGCGACGTTGTCCGGGGTGATGAAATCGTCGATGCAGGTCACCCGGCATTCCGGGTTAATCGCCAAGATACGCTCCGCCATCACCTCGGTTTTCGATTGCCCGACGTGTTGGCGCAACGCGTGGATCTGGCGGTTGGTATTGGTGACGCAAACATCATCCATATCGATCAGGGTGATGGCGCCGATGCCGGTGCGCGCCAGCGCCTCAGCCGCCCAGGAACCCACGCCGCCGATGCCGATCACGCAGACGTGCGCCTGCGCGAACACCGCCAGCGCCTGCTGGCCGTACAACCGCGCCGTGCCGCCGAAACGCTGCAGATAGGCTTCCGAATAAGCTGTGCTCATAACGCTTTAATTACCTTCGTAATGCAAATGATAAGGGCCGGAAAATCCGGCCCTTGCGGGTCACTCTTTTCACGCCGTATGCGTTTAGCGGGTGGCCAGCAACGAACCGCTGCCGTTTGACTGATTGGCGCTGAACAGCTGACCGCCGCCGTTGTTCTTCAGCACCCAGACGCGGCCATAGTGGTTGTAGTACCCCGCCGAGTGGCCGGCTTCCGGCCCGATGCCCTGATACATGTCAAAATGCTGGCCCTTGATGGCGCCGCCCACGTCGAGCGCGACCATCAGGCGCATCTCGTATTTTCCCGTGAATTTACCCTTGTTGTCCAGCAGCGGCACTTCGGCCAGCAGCGTGGTGCCCGCCGGGATCAGCGAACGGTCGGAAGCCACCGAGGCTTTGGCGATCAGCGGCACCGCGCTGGCACCTCTCACCGGCGCAAAAGCTTCCGGGCGGAAGAACACGAACGATGGGTTTTGCTCCAGCAGCTCACGTACCTCTGCGGCGCTGTGGGTATCCGCCCACTGACGGATCGCCTGCATCGACATGTCCGCCTTGGCCACTTCACCGCGATCGATCAGCACCTTGCCGATGCTGCGATAGGCGTGGCCGTTCTTGCCGCCGTAGCCGAAGAACACCAGCGGCTGGCCGTTGCCGTAGTCGACATAGCCGCTGCCCTGGACTTCCATCATGAAGTTGTCCATCAGCGAGTTGGTGTAAGCGATGATATAGCGATCGTCGAGCGCGCCGGAGTAGATGCCCGCGCGATCCGGCAAGCGGCCCCTGCCCTTCGGCGGCATGCGGTACAGCGGATAGCGGAACTCGCCCTGTTGGGTATAGCGCGCCTGCACCACCGGCGTGTAGTAGCCGGTAAACTGCACGTTGCCGTAATTGTCGACGCCTTCCATCTGGTAAGCGCTGAGGCCGTACTGGCTCAGCATGCGCGTGTCGGCGCCGGACGCCATCCAATTTTGTACCGCCTGATAGGTGCCGTTGTTGCGGTTAAACAGCGAAGGCGACGCGTACTTGATCTCCATCAGCTGATCCGAATAATCCTTGGCGTTGACCGGCGAACCTTTGGCGTTGGGCTGATTGACCAGCTCCAGCGACTGATCCAGACGGCCGTCTTTATATTGCTGACCCCGATCGGTCGGCTTGGACGAACAGCCTGCCAACACCGCCACCATCAACCCGCCCAGCAGGTATTTGCCCCAACGTCCTTTCATCGCGCACACTCTCAAACTGATATGATCTACCGGCTGAACGATAACAAACGCTCATTGATAAAGGAATCGCTGCAAATAAAAAAAGCCGCACGGAGGATGGTGATGAAAAAGAAGGCAAATTGCGGGCAAATTCAGCAGAAAAACGGGTTTAGGCCAATAAAATGCAAAAAGGGTTTGCAACAAAACGCATGGAGAGTATAGTGCGCATCCATCGGACGCGGGGTGGAGCAGCCTGGTAGCTCGTCGGGCTCATAACCCGAAGGTCGTCGGTTCAAATCCGGCCCCCGCAACCAACCGATGCCGCATTAGCGGTATTTGCGTTTGGCTTCGATAACAAAGTATTATACGGACGCGGGGTGGAGCAGCCTGGTAGCTCGTCGGGCTCATAACCCGAAGGTCGTCGGTTCAAATCCGGCCCCCGCAACCAACCGAATGCCGTACCAGCGGCATACCATGAAACGGTGGTTTCGTAGTAATACAGCATCAAGACGGACGCGGGGTGGAGCAGCCTGGTAGCTCGTCGGGCTCATAACCCGAAGGTCGTCGGTTCAAATCCGGCCTCCGCAACCAACTCTTGATGACAACAGACAAGCACCCTGACGGGTGTTTTTTTGTATCTGCAATCCGCAAAAATAGCCGGACTCGCGCCCGGCTCTGCTTCTATCGGCTCGCCAGCGCGCCGCCGTTGGCGAAATAAGCCTTGATGCCCGCCAGAATCGACTCCGCCACCTGCTGCTGGAAATGGCTGGTGCGCAGCTTGCGCTCCTCTTCGATATTGCTGATAAACGCCGTCTCCACCAGGATCGACGGGATATCCGGCGCCTTCAACACCGCAAAACCGGCCTGATCGACGCGATTCTTGTGCAACCGGTTGATTTTCCCCATCCGATTCAACACTTCCTTGCCGAACTTCAGGCTGTCGTTGATGGTCGCGGTCTGGATCAGATCGAACATGGTGTGGTCGAGATAACGGTCGCCGCTCTTGCTGACGCCGCCGATTTGGTCCGAGGCGTTCTGCGTCTGCGCCAGGAACTTGGCCGCCGAGCTGGTGGCGCCCTTGGTGGACAGCGCGAACACCGATGAACCGCGCGCCGCGCGGCTGGTGAAGGCGTCGGCGTGAATCGAAACGAACAGATCCGCGCGCTGCTTGCGCGCCTTGGCGACGCGCACCTTGAGCGGGATAAACACGTCTTCGTTGCGCGTCATGAATACTTTCATGTTCGGCTCGCGCTTGATCATGGCGCTCAGCTTGCGGGCAATCTGCAACACAATGTCTTTCTCGCGCGTCTTGTACTTGCCGATAGCGCCGGGATCTTCGCCGCCGTGGCCGGGATCCAGCATGATGACGATCGGCCGATCGCGCCCCGCCTTGCCGGCCTGCGGCGCTTCCGGCGGCAGCGTGCGCTCCAGATCGCCCTTGTTGTAATCTTCCAGTAACGCCAGCAGCGGATCATACTCCTCACCGCCGCTGCTGCCCTTGGTCGGATAGAGATCCATCACCAGGCGATTGCGATACTCCGGCACCGGCGCCAGCGTGAAAATATGCGGGCTGACGCTCTGCTTGAGCTCCAGCACCAGCCGCACGGTATTCTGATCGAACTGGCCGACGCGCGCCTGCTTGAGATACGGATCGTCGGCGCGCACCTGCCCGGCGATGCCTTTCAGCACGCTGTTGAGGTGGACGCCCTCGATATCCACCACCACGCGATCGGGATTGGTCAGGGCGAACTGCTTGTATTTCAGCTCGACGTTGGATTCCAGCGTGACGCGGGTATAGGTGGAGGATGGCCAGACGCGCACGGCTATCACGTGCGATGACGCGGCGAAGCCCGTGCGACTCACACTCAGCAACCAGCTGGCGGCAACGCCCTGTAATAAACGACGGCGGCCCAGATTGTGATTAGAGTTTGGCATGCGGCTCCGGCAGTAATAGCTGTTTACAACAGATGAAAAAAACATCAATAAAATGGGGATGCCGAAAACTTTAACCAATCATTCCAGCCCTGTCATCAGAAAATCTTTTTATGGTTTTTCAATTTATTAACGATTTAGCGCCCTTAGCGCACTCTTCATGATGATTTCTCGCTTGCCATCGGCACTATAAAAGAATAAAAATACAAAAATACCGTATAAATATGCAAAAGAGGTTTGTCGTGAAGGAACGTAGTACAGAGCTGGTGCAAGGATTCCGTCACTCAGTCCCCTATATCAACGCCCACCGCGGCAAAACGTTTGTCATCATGCTCGGCGGGGAAGCCATCGAACACGAGAATTTCTCCAACATCGTCAACGATATCGGGCTGCTGCATAGTCTGGGCATTCGCCTGGTGGTGGTTTACGGCGCGCGGCCGCAGATCGACGCCAACCTGGCGCAGCATAACTTTGAGCCGATCTACCACAAGCACACGCGCGTAACCGACGCCCATACGCTGGAGTTGGTCAAGCAGGCCGCCGGTTTGTTGCAGCTCGACATCACCGCCCGGCTGTCGATGAGCCTCAACAATACGCCGCTGCAGGGCGCGCATATCAACGTGGTCAGCGGCAACTTCATCATCGCGCAACCGCTGGGCATCGATGACGGTATCGACTACTGCCACAGCGGCCGCATTCGCCGCATCGATGAAGACGCGATCCACCGCCAGCTCGACAGCAACGCCATCGTGCTGATCGGCCCGGTCGCGGTTTCCGTTACCGGCGAGAGCTTCAACCTGACCTCGGAAGAAGTGGCCACCCAGCTGGCAATCAAGCTGAAAGCGGAAAAAATGATCGGCTTCTGCTCCTCGCAGGGCGTGACCGACGCGGAGGGTAACATCCTTTCCGAGCTGTTCCCCAACGACGCGCAAAAGCGCCTTGAAGAGCTCGAGGAAGGCGGCGATTACCATTCCGGCACCGTGCGCTTCCTGCGTGGCGCGGTGAAAGGCTGCCGCAGCGGCGTGCGCCGTAGCCACCTGATCAGCTATCAAGAGGACGGTGCGCTGGTGCAGGAACTGTTCTCGCGCGACGGCATCGGCACCCAAATCGTGATGGAGAGTGCCGAACAGGTGCGTCGGGCGACGATCAACGACATCGGCGGCATCCTGGAGCTGATTCGGCCACTCGAGCAGCAGGGTATTCTGGTGCGCCGTTCGCGTGAACAGCTGGAGATGGAAATCGACAAGTTCACCATTATCGAACGCGACAACCTGACCATCGCCTGCGCGGCGCTGTACCCGTTCTTGGAGGAAAAAATCGGTGAGATGGCCTGTGTCGCGGTGCATCCCGATTACCGCAGCTCATCGCGCGGCGAGATGCTGCTGCAGCGGGTGGAAAATCAGGCTCGGCAGATGGGGCTGAAGAAGCTGTTCGTGCTGACCACCCGCAGCATCCACTGGTTCCAGGAGCGTGGCTTTACCCCGGCGGAGGTCGACGTGCTGCCGATGCAGAAACAGGCGTTGTACAACTACCAGCGCCGCTCCAAAATTCTGCTGGCGGATCTGTAATCCCTGAGGGGCGCGGCCGTTGCCGCGCCCCTCAGCGCTTATTCCGCCGCCTGCAGCCGTTCAGCCAATCCGCTGCGGCGCTGGGTCGGCGTGCGAATGGCCCGCAGCAGCACCGCCTCCGCAGCGTACAGCGAAAGCAGCTTACGCGCGCGAGTGATCGCGGTATAGACCAGCTCACGCGTCAGCACCGGCAGGAAGTGATTAGGCAACACCAGCACCGTATGGTCAAACTCCGATCCCTGAGATTTGTGCACCGTCATCGCATAAGCGGTTTCATGCGCCGGCAAACGGCTTGGCTGTACCGACTTGATGCTGCCGTCGGGCAGTTGGAAATGCACGCGCAGATCGCCGTGCTCATCCGGCAGCGTAATGCCGATATCCCCATTGAACAGCCCCAGCGCGCTGTCGTTGCGGCCGATCATCACCGGCCGCCCCCGGTACCAGCGGCCAAGCACGCCCGGCTTGCGGTCAATTAAACCGGCGCGCTGCAGCCCGAGCTCAATGCGCTCGTTCAGGCCGGCGACGCCGAACGGCCCTTCACGCAGCGCGCACAGCACCTGGAAACGGCCAAAGGCCGCCAGCACCGCCGCCGCGCCCGCGCCTTCTGCGGTCAGCCGCAAATAGTCGCGGTAGCCCGCCACGCAGGCATCCAACAGCGCCTGATACTCTTCGCTCGTCGCCAGCGCATAGCCCGCAACATCACCGAAACTGCCGTTTAATGCCGCCAGCGCGCGATCCCCCGCTCCGGCGTTAACCGCCAACGCCAGCTGACCGATGCCGGAACGGGCGTCGAAGCGATAGCTCTTGCGCAGCAGGCACAGGCTGTCGCGCACCGCCGCTTCCGCGTCGGCCTGCTGCCCTGCGAGCGAACAACCGGTCAGGCGGCTCAGCTCAGCGGCGCGCGCATCGCTGTATCCCTGCTCGGCAAAGCGGCAAATATCGCCCAGCACCGCGCCGGCCTCCACCGAAGCCAGCTGATCGCGGTCGCCGAGGAAAATCACCCGCGCCCGATCGGGCAGCGCGGCAATCAGGCGCGCCATCATCGGCAGATCGACCATCGAGGCCTCATCCACCACCAGCACATCCAAATGCAGCCGGTTGCCACGGTGATAACGCATGCGCTGACTGTTCGGTTGCGCCCCCAACAGACGGTGCAACGTCGCCGCCTCCGTCGGGAACAGCGCCTGCTGCGCCGGGGTCAAAGCCAGCTGGCGGCTGGCGCTGCCAAGCGACTCCGTCAGACGCGCCGCCGCCTTGCCGGTCGGCGCCGCCAGCTGAATGCGCAAGCGCGCGCTTTCATCCAGCTGCACCAGCGCCGCCAACAGTTTGGCGACGGTGGTGGTTTTACCGGTGCCCGGCCCGCCGGAAATGACCGCAATGCGCCGCGTGGCGGCCACCGCGGCGGCAATTTTCTGCCAGTCGGGCTCGTCGCTCGCCGCGCCGAACAAGCGGTCGAGAATGGTGCGCAGCTCAGCCTCCGGCACCGCCAGCGACTCGCCTTCACCGCCGATAAACGCCGCCACTTCGCCTTCGTTTTGCCACATGCGCTGCAGATACAGGCGCGGCCCGCGCAGCACCAGCGGCGTAGCGCCGCTGCCGTCCCCAACCGCCGCGCTGGCCGCCAAACGCTGCTGCCAACGCGCGCTATCCGGTCGCCCGGCCGCCTCCCACACCGCCAGCGCCAACGCCGGCTGGCGCCCTTCAAACAGCGTGTCCGCCTGCAGCTGTTCCAGCATCAGGCAGACGTGACCGGCCCCCGCCTCTGCGCTCAGGCAGGCGGCGGCCAGCAAAATATCGGGCTCGTCTTCGCTCGCCACCACGCGGGCGAACTGCACGTCAAGCGGGCGCAGCACGCCAAGCGCCACCGCCTGCTCCAGCAGTGCGATCATGATCCTTCCTCCGTCGCCGCAGCTTCGCCGCTGAACAAGCGATCCATCCCCTCCACCAGCTCAAGCTCGGGGAGACAGGTGAAAATGCCGTTGCCCGGGTGCGCCGCATCCACGCCGCGCAGGAACAGATAAATCACCCCGCCAAAATGGCGCCGGTAATCGTAATCCGGCAACCGATGACGCAGATAACGATGCAGCGCCAGCGTATACAGCTGGTATTGCAGATCGTAACGATGCTCCGCCATCGCCTGCTCCATCGCCGGCCAGGTATAGGCGCTACTGTCTTCCCCCAGCCAGTTGGACTTGTAGTCCAGCAGGTAGTATTTGCCTTGCCAGCAGAACACCAGGTCGATAAAACCTTTCAGCATGCCCTGCACCTGATAGAAATCCAACGCCGGGCAGCGGGCGGAAAGCGGATCGTAACGCTTCACCAGGGCATCGAGCTCCTTCGCCTGCAACAACCGGTTAATCGGCAAATAGAACTGCAGCTCGGCCTGCTTGTGCTGCGGCGTCAGCGCCGACAACGTCACGCCGCTGGCGGCGAGCGGCGTGTTGAGCAACACCTGCATCCACGCCAGCAAAATCGGCTGCCAGTGCTCGGCAAATCCTTGCTGTTGCAGCTGTGCCAACAGCCACTGTTCGTCCAGCGGCTGGGTGAAATCCAGCGTTTCAAACAGGCTGTGCAGGAAGGTGCCGGGCGTTGCGCCGCGCGGGAAGGTATGAGGTGTGAGCGCTGGCTCACTCTCCTCACCCCGCTCGCCCGCGGCGTCGACATCCAGACGCGGCAGCAGATCCTGCATCAGGCTCGAACCGTGCTGTTGCAAACCGGTATAGCTGGTCACCCGCCAAAAATCCTGGATCCGCCGGGTAAAACTTTTCGCCGCCAACGCAGCGGCCAGCGATGCCTGGGGCTGCCAGGGCGCCTCGTCCGGCGGTTCCACCAGCGACAGCGCGATGCCGCCGCCCGCCAATTGCTGCAGGCGCTCCTGCAGATACGCGGCGTCGCCGGCCTGCCCGCCCTGCACCAGATAGCCTAATGCGCTGCGGTGCAGATCGGTATCGCCCTGTTTCTTGCGCGTGCCCTGGAACAGCGGCGCGATGCCGATGCTGCAGTGGTACACCGAGCGGGTCAGCGCCACATACAGCAGGCGCAGGTCTTCCGCCAACCGCTCCTCCTCCGCCCAGGCCTGGCTCTCTTCATTGGCATCGAGATCCAGCAATGCCTGGAAGCTGTGGCGATCGTGATACAGCGCCTGCTGCTGCTGCTGGCGGAAATTGCCGACGAACGGCAGCCACACCAGATCGAACTCCAGCCCCTTGGATTTATGAATCGTGATCACCTGCACCAGATGCCGGTCGCTCTCCAGCCGCAGTTGCTGATTATCGGACTGGCGATTAGGCTGGGCGATCTGCTGTGCCAGCCAGCGCACCAGCGCATGTTCGCTGTCGAGTTGCGCCGCCGCCTCTTGCAACAACTCCCCCAGATGCAGCACGTCGGTCAAACGACGCTCGCCACCGGCGCTGGCCAGCAGGTTCTCCGCCAGCTGGCGCGCTTTCATCACCTCGCTCAGCATCGGCAACACGCCGCGGCGCAGCCAGAGCGTGCGGTAATTGTCGAATTCGTTAACCAGCTCGTCCCAGGCACGCTCATCGCGGCTCAGGCCGTCCAGCGTCGGCGCGTCCAGCCCCATCAGCCCGGTGGCCATGGCGCTGCGCAGCGTGCGCTCCTGCTCCGGCGCCAACACCGCCTGCAGCAACCACAGCAGGTCTTTGGCCTCCGGGGTGTCGAACACGCTGTCGCGGTTGGACAGGTAGACCGACGGAATGGACAGCGCGCTCAGCGCATCGCGCACCAACGCCGCCTCATTGCGGCTGCGCACCAGCACCGTGATATCGGAAGCTTGTACCGGCCTTGGCTCCTTGCCGCCCTGCAGCCACGCCTGGCCCTGCTGCCCGGCGCTGAGCCAGTCGCGAATTTGCGTGGCGCACAGGCGCGCCATCAGCTGTTGGTAATCACTTACACCGGCGCCTTCCCCCTGCTGCAGCCAGAACTGCATCGCCGGTTGCGGCTTGCCGTGCAGGTCAAACGCCAGCCCTTGGTTCTTTTCCGCCGCGCTGACCTCGATAAAGGGGATTTGGCCGAACAGGAAAGGTTTTTCTACCTGAGAAAACAGGTGATTAACGCTGGCGACCATCGACGGCGACGAGCGCCAGTTGGTCTCCAGCGTATAGTGGGCGCTCACCTCTGAGCGCGCCCGCATGTAGGTAAAGATATCGGCACCGCGGAAGGCGTAAATCGCCTGCTTGGGATCGCCTATCAACAGCAGGCCGCAATCGGGCCGGCCGACGTAAAGCTTTTGGAAAATGCGATATTGCTGCGGATCGGTATCCTGAAATTCATCGATCATCGCCACCGGGTAACGCTGGCGGATCGCCTGCGCCAGCTGTTCGCCGCCGCCGCTTTGCAAGGCGCCGTCCAGCCGGCTGAGCAGGTCGTCAAACCCCAGCTCGGCGCGCTGGCGCTTTTCTTGTTGAATGGAAGTGCGGATCTCGCTGAGCGCGCGCGCCATGATCAGGTCGCGCAGCGTCAAGGGCTCATCGAACAGTTCGTCGATCGCCGTGAACAGCGCATGCCGCGGCGGCTCGCCTTTCTTGGTCTTCTCCAGCAGCACCGACTGGCGAAATTTATCCAGTTCCTTCGGCAACTGGTAGTCCTGAGTCTCCTGCCCGCTCCATTCGCCGACCTTGTTCAGCCAGTTCGGCAGGTGCTTGCTGCTGTAGCTGCGCTTATCGACGCCGGACTGGGCGATCAACGCCTCCAGATCGCCCGCCGCCGCACGCCATTGCGCCTTGATGGCATCGATGCGCGCGACGATCTGCTCGTGGCGCATCAGGACGGTTTCTTCCTCTTTCGGCGGCCGGCGCAGCGCCGGCGCCTCACCGTGCAGATAGCCGGAAAGGTCGGCCAGCAACGCTTCCGGGCCGCTCCACTCCTGGCTGACCGCACGCGCCACGCCCAGCGGCAACGGATAGCAGTGGCGACGCCAGAAATCGGCACAGGCCTGCCGCCGCAGCGGCAACTCGTCCTGCACCAGCGTTTGTTCAAACAGCATGCCGGATTCGAAGGCGTTGTGCGTCAGCATTCGTTGGCAAAAGCCGTGAATGGTGTAGATCGCCGCTTCATCCATCTGCCGCTCCGCCGCCAGCAGCTGCGAGGCGGCGTCGGTCAAGTCGTCAATTTCAGCCATCAGCGCCAAAAACAGCGGGTTGGCGCTGACGCCCCGCACGCAGGCGATGCGCAGCCCGTGGATATTGTCGCGGATACGCCCGCGCAGCTCCTCGGTGGCGGCCTCGGTAAAGGTCACCACCAGGATTTCTTCAACCGTCAGCGGCCGGGGAAACGCCGCTTCACCGCCCAACCCCAACAGCAAACGCAGATACAGCGCGCCGATGGTAAAGGTTTTGCCGGTGCCCGCCGACGCCTCAATCAGGCGTTCGCCGAACAGCGGCAGCGTCAGCGGCTCCAGCCTCTGCGGGGCAGTTTCCGTCATGGCGTCGCCACTTTGCGCGGCAGGATCTGCTGCAATGCAGACGCGTTCGGATAGGTGACCCAGCCCTTAGGCGCCGCGTAATCCGCCTTGTCTTGCCCGCTGCCGCTCACCTGCGACAGCACAGCCAGCCCCTGTGGCTGGATCACCGCCTGGTGGAAATAATCCGCCAGTTTGGCCGGCGTCAGCTGTTGCACCTGCGCGATCAGCTTCTGACGAGTATCGAAGGCGAAATTGCCGCGATCGAAATCGTTGGCGAACCGGCTGGCCTCTTCGCTCAGGGTTTGCGGCCGCTGCTTCAGCTCATTGATGAGCGCCTGTTTGTACTGCTCAAAGTCCGCTTCGCTCATGTCGCGCAAGCGTTTCTCGGTTTTCGGGTAGAAATCCTGATAGCGCTGGTACAGGTAGGCCGGCTGTTTGCTGTTGCTCTGCAACAGGAAGCCCACGCCCCATTGGCGCCCCACCGACATTGGGAAGGCGAAGACCGCATATCCCAATTGCTCCTGAGTGCGCAGTTGGCTATAGAACCACGGCTGAATAATCTGCCCCAGCAATGAGCTGTAGGCCATGCCGGCCACTTCGTCGTAACCAGTCGGCACATAGACCGCCGCCAGCGCCGAATCGGTGCTGCTGCCCACCTGTTGCAGATTGGCCAGATGATTTTTGTCCACCACCACGTCTTCGCCGTGCCACCATTCGATGCCGGTACAGCCCAGGCGATGTTTCAGCGTCGACGCCAGCGTGTCGACCTGCTGCTTGCTCATGTTGCCCACCACTAGCAGCTCCGGCGTGGCCTCGGCCAGCAGGCTGTCGCGATAGGCCAGCACGTCTTTCAGCGTCAGCGTCTTCAGCACTTCGCGGCGTTCGCTGCGTTCGGAATACGGCACGCGGGAAACCATCTGCACCGGCTGAATGGCCAATTCAAACGCCTTGCCCTTCTCGGCGGCGTCCAACTGCTCCAGATACCAGGACTTGGCCTGCGCCAGCTGATCTTCCGTCGGCGTGAAGCTGGAATAGCCTTCGATCAGCGCCGTCAGCAACTGCGGCAGGCGCTGGGTAAAGCCGTTGGCGTTAAACATCAGGCCGTTGTTCGGCGAGGTCGAGAAGCTCAACCCGCCAACCGATGCCTGATAGCTCAGCTGATCCAGCGCGAGGCCGGCCAGATAATCCGTCAGCGAGAACAGCACCTGGTTGCGCGCGGAATCCATGGTCTTGGCGTTGCGGAAAGCGACGGTGACGTCGGCCTTCGGCTCATCGGCGAAGTAACGGCTCGGCATGTACAGCACGCGCAGGCCGGGGTTATCCACCACCATTTCCGGCTTTTTGAACTCGTGCGACGGCTTGGTCAGGGTAAAGTCATCCGGGATGTACGGATTGAGCGTCGGTAACGACAGGGAAATCCCACTCCCCAACTGCTGCCACTGCGTAAAGCGCTGCGGCGTGATTTTGTCGACCTGGTAAGGCGCGTTGACGAAATAGGCCGTCTTGTTGTGCGGCTCATCCGGGCTGACGAACCAGATGCGGGCGTTTTGCGGCGTCATGGCGTCCAGGCGTTCGGCGATCGCCTTCGGATCATAGCGATCGGCCAGGTAAGGCGCGTCCAGCGCATGTTCAACCGGCACGCGCAGCATGGTGTCCACCAGCCATTCGATGTAGTCCATGTCGCGCGTGATCGACGGATAACGGAAATCCAGGTTGAGAACATGCGAGATTTCGTCGAAGTAACTTTGCTTGATGCCTTCGCTGCGCAGCATTTTCAGGTAGTTGAAAATGGCGGCGACGACCTCGTCGCGCTTGGCCAGGCCTTTGTCGGTCAGTGAAACGCTGATGGCGAAGACGCCGCCGTTGCGATCCACCATCGGATCGGCGCCGGCATTGATGGCGTCCGCCAGCCCCTGCTTCTGCAACCAGTCAGACAGGGTGTTCTTGCTGCGGTTGCCGATCAGGTATCTGATGTAGGTATCGGTTTTGCTGCGAAACGCGGCGCTGTTGTTATCGATGCGAAACTCGACCTTCAACTGTTTGCGCGGCTGTGCTGGCACATAGTGAATGATGATGCCCTGCTGTTCCGGCGTCACGGCCGGCACGGTGATCGGCGGCACGGTGGCGTCGTGATTTGGCACGCGGCCAAAGGTTTTCGCCGCAATATCAGCCAGCTGCGGCAGCGGCTGATTGCCGTACAAAACGCCCATCATCAAATTGGCGGAATAGTAGCGCTTATAGAAGCCGGTCAGCTCATCGTGCAGCTTGCTGTCCGGCTTGTCTTTCAGCGTATCGAGATTGCCGCCGGAGAAGCGCGCGCTCGGGTGCGCCGGGTTAAGGGTTTCCGCGCCCACCTGCGCCATACGCATACCGTCGCGCGAACGCGCCATCGTCAACTCGGCGTTAACCGCGTTGCGCTCACGGTCGGCATTGCCCGGATCCAGCAGCGGCTCGGCAATGGCGTCGGCCATGCGATCGACCGCCGGCTCCAGCGCGTCATTTTCCACTTCCAGATAGAAGGCGGTGCGATAAGAAGCCGTGCTGGCGTTGTGGCTGCCGCCATGCTTTTTCAGGAATTCGGACAGGTTTTCCGGCTCTGGATAGCGCTTGGAGCCCATCAGCACCATATGTTCCAGATAGTGCGCCAAACCCAGTTGGCTGTTCGGATCTTCAAGCGAGCCGACCGGCAATGCCAGCGCCGCCAGCGATTTCGGCGCCTGGGCATCGGACACCAGCAACACCGTCATGCCGTTAGTCAATTTGATCGCCTCATACTGACGCGGATCGTGTTCGCTTTTGTTGATCTTCTCCGCCAGCGGTTGCCATCCTTGCGCGGCCCAACTCAACGGCGCCCAACACATAGCCAATAATACCAGCCCGGTGATACGGGCCAACTGTCTGCGCATATCCAAAATAAACCCCTATTCTGACGTCGCTGCGCCCACTCCCTGACGGTGGCGACGTTCATCAAAACCACATAACCAAATCTGTACTCACCGGGTTCTTCGCCAATATGGCGACCCGAACTCGGCGGGTATATGCCTGTACGTTATGTAAGACCGGGAATGACCCCAATGGTTGAATATAACCTTCGTTATTTTTACCACCTACCGCCGCACAGCACCACCGGGTGATTGTTACCCCAGGTTATGCCGCGCCACCGGCAGCAGATAACGCTCTGTTTCGGCCAGTATTTGCGCTAAGTATTCATTATCCAATTGGCGAAACACTCGCTGCACGTAGGGATCTTCCCCTTCTCCGGGAATGCGCTGATCGCCCTGCCAGGCCTGCAGCAATTTGGCGCGCGCCTTGATTTGCGCGTCTTCCTCCCAGTCGATTTGCTGCGTTTCCGGCAGATAGCACTGACTCAGCCACGCCCAGCCGCTCTTGTTCAGCAACAGCAGCGGCTGACTCAGACCGCGCTGATAGCCCGTCAGCAGTTCCGCCAGCTGCGCCTGTGCCTCTTCAGGCGCCAGCGCGGCAAAGCGCCAGGCGGAGTTCTTGCGGCCATACATGCGGCTCTCGCCGGTGCCGCCGGCGCAGCAGTACACCAGGTGCTCCAGCCACAGCAATATGCCATCCACCGCCGACAGCGTCGCGGGCCGCCAGCGCAACAGGCCGTCATCCTGCACCTGATGCAGCCAGCCGCTGAGGCGCACGCCGGCGATATCGATATCCAGCTCCAGGCTATGGCTCTCTGCGCGTTCCGCACGCACCTGCTCGGCCAGTTCGCTCATCTCTTCCTGCTGCTTTTGCCAATAAATTTCGCCGAAGGCGCCATAGGGCAAGCCGCCGGCGGCGCGCACCCGCTGGAACAGCCGTTCGGGATCGTCACCGTCGATCAGCGTATTCAACAGTTGGCTGTTGAACTGGTAGCGGCTGAGGTTATCCAGCGTGAAGGGTTCTTCGTCCGGCAGCTCGGTCTCTTCCAGGATAAAACTGACGCCCAGCCGCAGTTGGAAAAACGCGCGAATCGGATGGCGGTAAAACCGCAGCAGTTCATCCAGCGATATTTGCTGCAGCGCTTCGGCGGGCAGCGGCTGGTTGAACGCCGGATGCGCCGCACCGCGCCCATCGGCGGCAGGCAGCCACTCGGCGGCATAGCTTTGATCCTCCGAGCCAGGCAAGAAGTTCTCGGCGGCGAACGGCATGCGCGCGTGCCACTTCAGCAAGTGCTCACCAACCCGCCGGGCGCTGTCGTCTGCGCTAAGCTCTTCATCTCCCGGCAGGCAATAGCTTTGTTCCAGGTACTCCAGCAGCTCGGTGACCAGTACCGAAGGGTAACGCGGGCTGTTGTCCTGAATGGAACGGCCGATGAAACTGATATACAGCCGCTGCTGAGCGGACAAAATCGCTTCCAGGAACAGATAACGGTCGTCATCGCGTCGGCTGCGGTCGCCGCGTTTGACCTGCTGCGCCATCAGATCGAAACCCAGCGGCGGCAGCGTGCGCGGATACACGCCGTCGTTCATGCCCAACAGGCACACCACCTTGAACGGAATGGAACGCATCGGCATCAGCGTACAGAAGTTGATTTGCCCGGCGAGGAAGCGCTGGCTGATGCGCTCCTGATCGAGGCGCGCCGCCAGATCGTCCCGCAGAATGGTCAACGGCACCTCATCGGGATAGCGCGCCGCCAGGCCAAAATTGATGGCCTGCTGCCACTGCTGTTCGATCAGCGCCAGCACCACCTCGGTGTCGCTGTCCGCAGCGAAGAAGGCATCCAGCAGTTGCCGGCAGAGCGGCAGCCACGCTTCGAGCGGGCGCGCTTCGCTCAAGATTTGCCGCCAGTGGCTGAGCTGCGCCAGCAGGTCTGCCAGCTGCCCCGCCAGTTCGGCGACCAATCCGCTCGATTCGTCGTAAGGCAAAATGCCCTGCCAATCGCCGGCATTGCTGTCCATCGCGTAGCCAAGCAACATGCGCGTGATGCCAAAGCGCCAGGTATGTTGGCCGGTAGCGGGCAGATCCAGTTCGCGCACGTTATCGTCGTCCAGGCCCCAGCGCACGCCGGATTCACCGACCCAATGGCGCAGCAGGCGCAGCCCCTCTTCGCCAATGGCGAAACGGGCGGCCAGGGCCGGCACCTCAAGCAGCGCCAGCACCTGTTCCGAGGTAAAACGGCTTTGCGGCAGATCGAGCAGTGAAATGAACGCCTGCAGCGCGGGATGCGCCTGGCGCGCTTTACGGTCGGAAATGGCGAACGGCAGGTAGCGCTCGGCAGGGGCATTGCCGAACACCGCCTGAATGTAAGGCGTGTAGCTGTCGATATCCGCGACCATCACGATGATGTCGCGCGGCGTCAACGACGGATCCTGCGCCAGCATGGTCAGCAGTTGATCGTGCAGCACCTCCACTTCCCGCTGCGGGCTGTGGCAGGCATGCAGGCTGAGGGAACGGTCGTTCTCATCTAGCGGACGTTTGCTGAAGCTGCTTTCCAGCGTTTCCGCGGTAATACCGATCACCGCATGGTCTTCCAGCTCCAGCATGTCGCGCTGAACGGCGTGCAGCATGGTATCGGCCGGGATATCGACAAAGGCGTCAACCTCTTGCGCCCCTTCCATCTGCGACAGCAGATAGAGGTGATCGCGCCCCAGCTTGCCCCAAGAGGCCAGCAGCGGGTTGCTGAGCTGCTGCTGGCCTTCGGCGTCAAACAGGCGCGCCGCGTCATCCGGTTCGCGGAACAGCCCCTGCTCACGAGCCTGGTGGTAGTGACGGCGCTTGCGGCTCTGCAAGCGGGCCAAGAAAGCGTAATCCTGAATATCGCCCCAATAGTAGCGGCAGGGGTTGGTGAACATCAGGTGGATATCGATATGCCGCCCCAGCGCCTGCAGCGCCTCCAGATAGACCGGCGGCAACGCCGAGATACCGCAGATAAACACCCGCGGCGGCAAACCGGGCGGGCAGGTTTTTGCCTGCTCCAGCGCGTGGATAAATCGGCTGTACAGATTGGCGCGGTGCCATTCCGGCTGCCCCAGCTCGCGCGTGTACTCCACCAGCCGCGCCCAGAGCGGCGCCTGCCATTGCTGAGCCTCCGCCAGGCCGTCGATGCGCTCCCCGCGCTGCCAGCTCTCCAGCCACTGCGGGCGATAAACCAAATATTGGTCGAACAGGTCGGCGACCCGGCCGGCCAACTGGTGAATCTTGCGCTTGTTACCGTCATCGGTCAGATAGTGCTGCAGTGGCGCAAACGCCGGCTGAGTCAGCATCTCCGGCAGCAACCACATCAGCTTCCAGGTCATGGCGTCCTTGCTGAAGGCGCTCTCTTTCGGGATATCCGGCAACACCCGGGTGAACATGTCCCAAATAAAGGTCGCCGGCAGCGGAAACGCAATATTGGCGGCGATGCCGAACTGTTCCGCCAACTGCATCTGCAGCCATTGCGCCATACCGGGGCTCTGCACCAGCACCACTTCCGGTTGAAAAGGATCGGCCAACGGATCTCTGGCTATCAGTGCGCTGGTCAGCGTTTTCAACAAATCCAGCTGATTGGAATGATAAACCGTGAACATCAAGGCTCCTTTAAAACAAAAGACATACCGGCTTAAAAGCGGGTGCAATACCAGCGGCTCAGCGCCGCCCACTGCCGCTGTGGCGTTTGGACTCTAACCGTCAATCGGCGGCAATCACTCTCCGCATCGTCAAGCGCCGTCTCGCGTCGCCAACCTTCCGGCGGCGATTCGGCCTCGAGCCGCCCGGTGACGGCGAACGCTTCTAACTGCTGATGCGCCAGCGCCCAGGCTTGCCGGTAGTGCCACTGGCGCTGAAACGACTGCAACAGCACCTGATGATACTGTAACAAGCCAAGCAGCGACACCGAGAACAGCAAGGCCGCCACCAACACTTCCGGCAGGCTGAAGCCGTTGCGGGATAGCCGCCCTGGCCGAGCGTTAGCCGTCACAGTCGGTCAGCCTTTTCTCTGGGCAAAAATCCAGCCGACCGCCCGGCTGAGCTTGCACCTTGCCAGCGGTCTCTGCGCCGTTAAAGGTGCCCCACTGATACAGCCAAAGCGGTTCACCGCCGCGCATCTCACCAAGGCCGCGTATCGTCACAACGCCCGCTCTGGCAGACAGCCGGGCGCAGGCCGTCAGTTCCGCGCGCTGCCTGCATAACCAGGCCGCCGCACTCAGCTCGGCGCGTGGCCAGCGCTGGCTCATGCCCCAACTCAGCGCCGAAGCGGCCTGATTATAAGCCTGAAGGTAACGCTGCTGATCGGCGGCCAGTAACAGCGCGTTATCCAACTGCCGATGCTGAGCGTTAAGCAACATCAGCCCCAGCGCCAACAGCAACATCACCGCCGCCAGAGTGCTACCGCCCCGCTGGGTTCGCCAATTCATGGCAGCGCCGCCATTTCGACGCTCGCACTCAGGCTGCGCCTGATACGCGTATCGCTGGCGGAGCGCCCCGCCAGCGTCAGGCGAGCCAAGGTCGCGCCGTGATCGCCCCGCTCGATCGCCACATGAAACCGCTCAATGCGCACTTCGTCATAATCGAGCAACCGCTCCCAGCCACCGCCATCGCATTGGCTCACGCCGCGCTGCCCTTCCAAGCCGCCATTGCGCAGCCGGTAACCGAAATAGCCCGCATCCTCGCCCGAAGCGAGCCATTGCCCGCTGCGAGCGATGTCGTAGGCAACGATAACGCAACTGCCCGCCGCTTCTCCCGATGCCTGACCGATCAGCAACGGACGGCCGGCGCACTGCCCGGCGCAAAAACCGGCGCGGCGCAGATCTTTCTCAATGCCGAACGCCAGTTGCCGCAGCGTTGACTCCAGCCGAAAGTGCTGGCTGACGACCACGCTTTGCTGGCGCAACAACGGATAGGTTTTCGCCGCGCCGAGCGCGATCACGCTGCCGAAGACCAACGCCAACATCACCTCCGGCAAGGTAAAACCGCGTTCTAAAGTCAACATAGCGCAATGCCTCTGACCCGCTGCCCTTCGCTGCACAAACGCAGCCGCCCACGGGCGGACAGCACCAGCCGCAGGCTGCCTGCGTCGTTGCTGAGAAGGATGTGCCCCGCCTGCGCAGTATTGCGCAAACCGTAAAACCCAATCTCTTTGCCGGTGTAGCCGCTCAAAGCGACGTCACGATAAAACGGCGAGAAAACGGCGCCTTCGGCGGAAGCGCAATCCGTCGGCGGCACGCCACCGCCCAGACACCAGGGCGTGCCGTTCTTGAACCACAGCAGCGTCGCGCGGTTACGCCAGTTGGCGTCCGCCTGCAATCGCAGCAAAAACGCCAGCAGCTGCTGAGCCGTGTGTTCCAGCCGCAGCGCTTGCTGATGATAACGCCATTGCCCGACGCCCCAGCCGGTGAGCATGCCGGCGATCAATATCGCCGCCAACAGCTCAATCAGCGTCATGCCACGCTGGCGATCATCGATATTCGAGAGAGTATTGTCTTTCATGCCGCCAGTGTAAGGATCGCCACAACGCGGTAAAGCCGCATGCGTAATCGCTGCGGCAAGCTGCGCAATGTTTTATTTACGACGGCAGAGGACGACAAAAAAATGCGGCGCGGTGCGCAATGCGGATAAAAAAAGGGGTGCAATCTCTGCCCCCCTGGTGTGATGCGGTTAAGGTTAGATCGCGACCGGCGCCTTGATGGCCGGGTGCGGATCGTAACCTTCGATCTCGAAGTCTTCGAAACGGTAATCGAACAGCGAAGTCGGCTTGCGTTTGATCACCAGTTTCGGCAACGGACGCGGTTCACGCGTCAGCTGCAGCTGAGTTTGTTCCATGTGGTTGCTGTACAGGTGGGTATCGCCGCCGGTCCAGACGAAATCGCCCACTTCCAGATCGCACTGCTGCGCCATCATATGCACCAGTAGCGCGTAGCTGGCGATGTTGAACGGCAGGCCGAGGAACACGTCGCAGGAACGCTGGTACAGCTGGCAAGAGAGCTTGCCGTCCGCGACGTAGAACTGGAAGAACGCGTGGCACGGCGCCAACGCCATCTGATCCAGCTCGCCGACGTTCCAGGCGGAAACGATGATGCGGCGCGAATCCGGATCCTGCTTCAGCTGTTGGAGCACGTTGCTCAGCTGATCGATCTGACGGCCGTCCGCCGCGCCCCAGGCGCGCCACTGTTTGCCGTACACCGGGCCGAGATCGCCGTTTTCATCGGCCCACTCGTCCCAAATGGTGACCTTGTTGTCACGCAGGTAGGCGATGTTGGTATCGCCGTTCAGGAACCACAACAGCTCATGAATGATCGAACGAAGATGACATTTCTTGGTGGTCACCAACGGGAAACCTTCCTGCAAGTTGAAACGCATCTGATGGCCGAAAATCGACAGCGTGCCAGTGCCGGTACGGTCGGCTTTAGGGGTGCCCTCGGCGAGCACCTTGTTCATCAAATCCAGATACTGTTTCATTTGTCCCTCACGACATTTGTTGCTGCGGGCGACGACGGTACGCCCAAATCATCATAATAATACCGGCCACCACCATCGGGATGGACAGGATCTGCCCCATGCTGATCACGCCGTCGAACAGGCCGAGCTGGGCATCCGGCTGGCGGAACGCTTCAACGATGATGCGGAATGCGCCATAACCGATCAGGAACAGGCCCGAGACGGCGCCCATCGGCCGCGGCTTGCGAATAAACAGGTTCAGAATGATAAACAGCACCACGCCTTCCAGCAGCAGTTCATACAGCTGCGACGGGTGGCGCGGCAGTACGCCGTACTGATTCAATAACGGCAGCAAGGAAGGATCGGCGGCGGCGAGGGCCACGTCTTCGCTGCGCGAACTTGGGAACAGCATCGCCCAAGGGGTGTCGGTGGTCACGCGGCCCCACAGTTCACCGTTGATGAAGTTGCCGAGGCGGCCGGCGCCCAGGCCGAATGGGATCAATGGCGCGATAAAATCGGAAACCTGGAAGAAGGTGCGTTTGGTGCGGCGAGCGAACCAGAACATCACCAGAATCACCCCCATCAAGCCGCCGTGGAACGACATGCCGCCATCCCAGACCTTGAACAGATAGAGCGGGTTATCCAGGAACAGCGGCAGGTTATAGAACAGCACATAGCCTACGCGGCCGCCGACGAATACGCCCAGGAAACCGGCGTAGAGCAGGTTTTCAACTTCGTCTTTGGTCCAGCCGCTGCCCGGCTTGTTGGCACGGCGCACCGCCAGCCACATGGCAAAAACGAAGCCGACCAGGTACATCAGGCCGTACCAATGCAGAGAAACCGGGCCAATGGAGAAAATGACCGGATCAAATTTAGGAAACGCCAGATAGCTATTGCTCATCTATCACCACAACATGTCTGTTATTTTTCCCCATGCGGGGGCGGCAGGTGCCAAGCGGCGGCGGAGATTGTCCCGCGTCTTGCAAGCAGCAGCATTGGCCGCTGCGGTGTGCAAGGCGACGAGCCTGCGCCGCACTGAGGTTGCGCATCATAACATAGGCTTAGCGCGGTCCGGTCCGGCAGGCCGGGAAAAGTTCTGTAAAAAAATCACAACGCGCGGCGGCTACCGGCCCCCACGGATCAACCCGCCCATGCCGCGCCGCTCCATAAACGCCGCCACCAGATGGCGCACTTCGGTGGTCATCTGGGTGTTCAACACCCGCTGCGCCAACATTTCGGCGTCGGCAAGGTCGATATGCCGCAGCAGGTATTTGATGCGCGCCACGCTGCGGCCGTTCATGCTCAGATTGCGATAGCCCATGCCCACCAGCAACAGCGCGCCCATGGGATCGCCGGCCAGCTCACCGCAGAGACTAAGCTGCAACCCGGCCGCGTTCCCCTGCTCGGCGATCAATTTCAGCACCTGCAGCATCGCGGGGTGCAAACTGTCATACAGCGAGGCGACTCGGGTATTGTTGCGATCCACCGCCAACAGGTACTGGGTCAAATCGTTGGTGCCGACCGAGATGAAATCAACGCGCCCGGCCAGATGCGGGATCAGGAAAATCATCGACGGCACTTCCAGCATCACGCCGATTTTCGGTTTCGGGATCGCATAGCCAAGCACCTCTTCCACCTCGCGCCCGGCGCGGTCAATCAGGCGTTTGGCCTCATCGACCTCTTCCAGGCTGGTGATCATCGGCAACAAAATGCCCAGATTGCCGGTGCCGGCGTTGGCGCGCAGCATGGCGCGCACCTGAATCAAAAAGATCTCCGGCTGATCCAGGGTGATGCGGATGCCGCGCCAGCCCAGGCAGGGGTTCTCTTCGCTGATCGGCATATAAGGCAGCTGCTTGTCGGCGCCGATATCCAGAGTGCGCAGCGTAACCGGCTTGCTCGGGTAAAGCTGCAGCATGCCCTGGTACTGCGCGACCTGTTCCTCTTCGGAGGGGAAGCCGCTTTGCAACATGAACGGGATTTCGGTGCGGTATAACCCCACGCCATCTACCCGGCCGCCCAACAGCTGTTCATGTTCCGGGCTGAGGCCGGCATTCAGCATCACCTGAATGCGCTCGCCGCTTTTCAACTGCGCCGGCTGCTCGACGTCGTCTTCCGCCAGCTTGCTCAGCTCCAGCTCTTCGCTGATCAGCCGTTGATATTCCTGCACCAGCACCGGTTCAGGATCGACCAGCAGTTCACCGCGATAACCGTCGACGATCAGCAGCCGTTGGCTGAGCAGAGAAGGTTGGATGTCGGCGCCCATCACCGTCGGCACCCCCATCGCCCGCACCAGAATCGCCGCATGCGAGTTGGCGGCACCGTCGCGCACCACCACGCCGACCAGGCGATCCTGCGGCACTTCGGCCAGCAATGTCGCGGTCAGCTCATCCGCCACCAGCACAAAACGCGCCGGCCACTGGGTAGCGCCCTGAGTGGTGTCGTCGAGGTGGAACAGCAGGCGCTGGCCCAGCGCGCGCAGGTCGCTGCCGCGCTCGCGCATGTAAGTGTCCTGCAGTTTGGCGAACTGCTCGGCAAAGGCCTCTATCACCTGTTTCACCGCCCACTCCGCCACCGAACCGTTGTCGATTTCGGCGAACAGTTCGCGCTTGAGACGGGCGTCATTTAACAGGTGAGAATAAAGATCGAAGATCGCCGCGCTCTCCTTTTGCGAGCTGGCGGCAAAACGCTTGCTGAAGCGGCGAAACTCCGCGCCGGCCTCTTCCAGCGCCAGCGTCAGGCGCTCGCGCTCGCTGGCGGTGTCCAGCGTCGACGCGCGGTAAACCTGATCGAGTGAAGGCTGGCTGCTGTCCTGCCACCCTTCCGCCACCGCCACGCCGGGCGAGGCCGCCAGCGCGCGCACGCGCGTTTGGCGATACTGGCCGAAAATGGCGTTGAGCTGCGACTGTGACAGGATCCCGGCCATCTGCGTGGCCAGGGTGACCATGAAAGACTCTTCGCTTTCGTCGAACTGGCGCAGCTCGCGCTGCTGCACCACCAGCACGCCCAGCAGCTGGCGCCGATGAATGATCGGCACCCCGAGGAAGGATCGGAAACGATCCTCTTTCACCTGCGGAACGTATTTGAAGCTGGGGTGGCTTTGGGCATCGGCCAGGTTGATAGGCTCGGCTCTGCGGCCGACCAACCCGACGACGCCCTCGTCAAACGCCAATGCGATAGTGCGCCCGCGCGGCTTTTTCAGCCCGCGCGTGGCCATCAGGTAGTAGCAGCGGCGATCGTTGTCCGCCAGATAGATGGAACACACTTCGGTGTCCATCGCCAGACAGGTTTCATTGACCAGCAGATCCAGCGCATCCGTCAGACTGGCCGCCGCAGCCACCTTCTCTACAATTTCTCGCAAGCGCGTGAGCATAGTCGGCTTAACTTAACCTCTCTTTCGGCGATAAGCAGGAGCCTGCCGCGGCGCCGCCTGCTCTTGCATCGGCATCACGGTCACGGCGAATTCTTTCATCACCCGGCGGTAGACGTCGCGTTTGAACGACACCACCTGGCGTACCGGATACCAGAAGCTCACCCAGCGCCAACCGTCGAACTCCGGCGTGCTGCTGCGCTGCATATTGATATCAGCGTCATTGCACAGTAGCTGCAACAAAAACCATTTTTGCTTTTGGCCGATACAAACCGGCTTTGTGTCCCAACGCACCAAACGTTTCGGCAATTTATAGCGCAACCAGTTGCGGGTCGAAGCCAGGATGCGCACATCCTTTTTACTCAGCCCCACTTCTTCGAACAGCTCACGGTACATCGCCTGCTCCGCAGTTTCGCCAGGGTTAATCCCACCTTGGGGAAACTGCCAGGAGTGCTGACCGTAACGGCGGGCCCATAAGACCTGCCCCTGACGATTACAGATTACGATACCAACATTCGGGCGGTAGCCATCATCATCGATCACCGGACTACCTCGATAAGCTTAAATTCGCATAGATGTCCTGATTGTTTCACACAAGCTACAGGCGGTAAACCACTGCTTTACGGCGCTGCGGGCCGAATAACATTGGGATAACTCACAGATATAGGCAAAGTTATAAACATACCCTAGCCTTTCAGACCGGTTTTATTCACTTTTTCTGTGGATAGGTGTGTGCAGAACTCGAGGAATAAGCCGGTAAAACTCTTAACCCCTAAAATCCCCCCTCAACACTAAAAACGCATATTTATTTTAAAAACATACAATTATGTATTAACGCATCGTTATATACAGGGCAAAAATGTGATCTGTGCACGGTAAGGATCTTACCCTGGCGAAAGATCCACCAACGTCGTTTTTATCCACAGATTATCTGGGCAAGTTACGCACAAAACGGACAAATTCGTAAAAAACCGCCCGAGTCAAGGCTGTAAATTGAACCAGTGATCGGCAAAAATTTGGGTTATCCCAAAAATCTGTGGATAAATAGGTGTAAGATCCTGTTTATTGTCGGTGGCTTCAGGTGAACAAGCCTCGCCAGTGCATTGTCCACCACGCCAAGAATGGAAAAAAGTCATGTAAAATCATGCTACTATTATTCTTTTCCCCAAGCGATGGCGGTTATCGCTCACCGTGCATAATTGCAGTACGTTTTTCAACCAAATTAGACAGGCTTGATTTATGGCGTTTTTATCCCCTTTGCCGCCCCCGCCGGAAAATGAACGGCAGCTGTTCGAGCGCGCTCAGGCGCTGGCCGGCGCCAGCTTTGGCGAACTGGCCGCTCGCGCGCAGCTGCCGATCCCCAAGGATCTGAAACGCGATAAAGGTTGGGTAGGCATGCTGCTGGAGCTGTATCTCGGCGCCATGGCCGGCAGCAAACCGGAGCAGGACTTTCCCGAGCTGGGCATCGAGCTGAAAACCATTCCTGTCGACGCCGCCGGCAAACCGCTGGAAACCACTTTTGTCTGCGTCGCTCCGCTCACCGGCAACAGCGGCGTCACCTGGGCCAACAGCCACGTTCGCTACAAGCTGGCGCGCGTGTTGTGGATACCGGTAGAAGGCGAACGCCAGATCCCGTTGGCCGAACGCCGCGTCGGTTCGCCGCTGCTGTGGAGCCCAAGCGCGGCAGAAGACGAAATGCTGCGCCGCGATTGGGAAGAATTGATGGATCTGATCGTGCTCGGCCACGTAGAGCGCATCACCGCACGCCACGGCGAAGTGCTGCAGCTGCGCCCCAAAGCGGCTAACAGCAAGGCGCTCACCGAAGCCATCGGCGAACAAGGGCAACCGATCATGACGCTGCCGCGCGGCTTCTATCTGAAAAAGAGTTTTACCGGCACGCTGCTGGCAAGACATTTCTCAATCTAAGCGATTTCGTTTAACTCTGGTTTAGCTGCCCCTATCAGCGCCATGATAAACGCGTATAATTCACGCTTTGCATTTATTAAGTATTAATAAGGTGTGTCGAGCAATGTTCGAATGGATTATGGATCCCAATGCCTGGTTAGCGTTAGGCACGCTAACCATTCTTGAGATCGTACTGGGTATTGATAACATCATTTTTCTGTCGCTGGTGGTGGCCAAGCTGCCCAAAGCGCAACAGAACAAAGCTCGCCGGATCGGGCTGGCCGCCGCCATGCTTATGCGCCTGGCGCTGCTGGCTTCCATCGCCTGGGTGATTCGCCTGACCCATCCGCTGTTTACCGTGATGGAGCACAGCGTATCCGCTCGCGATCTGATCCTGCTGCTGGGCGGGCTGTTCCTGATCTGGAAAGCCAGCAAAGAGATCCACGAAACCATCGAAGGGTCGGAAGAAGAGCACCACACCAAGGTGCACAGCTTCTTCGGCGCGATCGTGCAGATCATGCTGTTGGATATTATCTTCAGCCTGGATTCGGTGATTACCGCCGTGGGCCTTTCCGACCATCTGTTCATCATGATGGCGGCAGTGGTGATCGCCGTCGGCGTGATGATGTTCGCTGCCCGACCGATCGGCGAATTCGTCAACCGCCATCCATCGGTGAAAATGCTGGCTCTGGCGTTCCTGATCCTGGTGGGCTTCACGCTGATGCTGGAAAGCTTCCAGGTGCACGTGCCAAAAGGCTACATCTACTTCGCCATGTTCTTCTCGATGTCGGTAGAAGCGCTCAATCTGATGCGCAGCAAAAAAAATCGCGCGCCGGAATAACGCTATCTATATGAAAGCCGCCATTGGCGGCTTTCATCACTTTGTTGACCTCTCATTTCACTTTTTCTTATCAGATAAAGACTTATCTGAGACGCGCTTCGCCGAGAGTTTGCTAATCTTGAAAGAACATTATTTTCTGCATAATCGAGGATCCGCAGGATGAAAAAGTGGGTAATGGCAGTGTCTGCGCTGGTGATGGTGGCTGGCCTGGCGGGGTGTTCCAGCGACTACGTGATGGCGACCAAAGACGGCAACATGATCCTGACGCAAGGCAAACCGGAGATCGATGAAGATACCGGCCTCATCAGCTATAAAGACGAGAAAGGCAACCAGCGCCAGATCAACGGCGATCAAGTTTCTCAGGTTATCGAACGCTAATCACCGCCCGCCGGCTATCGCCCGTTCAAGCGCGGTAGCCCCCATTCGCGTCCGCACGGAATCCGCTTCCCCCATCTTCACCGCTTGGTTATAGTCAGGAAAGGCGACATCGCCGCCTGACGGACTCTGCGCCGTCTTCTGACATTGGGCTCCTGTTTCACCGGGCCGCGCGGCCCGTAAGCGCTAACAAGAAAGGAAGGCCGTTAATGCAATACCACCGTATTCCCCACAGTTCTTTAGAAGTGAGCGTGCTGGGACTGGGCACCATGACCTTTGGCGAACAGAACAGCGAAGCCGACGCCCATGCGCAACTGGACTATGCATTGGCCGCAGGCGTCAACCTGATAGACACCGCCGAACTGTACCCGGTGCCGCCCCGTCCGGAAACCCAGGGCCTGACCGAAAGCTATATCGGCAGCTGGCTCAAGGCGCGCGGCAATCGCGAAAAAATCGTCCTGGCCAGCAAAGTCTCGGGCCCGGTGCGCGGCACCGACAGCAGCATTCGCCCGCAGCAGGCGCTCGATCGCAAAAACATCCGCGCCGCGCTGGACGCCAGCCTCAAGCGGCTGAATACCGATTATCTCGATCTCTACCAATTGCACTGGCCGCAGCGCGCCACCAACTGTTTTGGCAAACTCAACTATCAATACACCGACGACAAAGCCACGGTCACGCTGCTGGAAACGCTGGAGGCGCTGACCGAGCAGGTGCGCGCCGGCAAGATCCGCTATATCGGGGTTTCCAATGAAACGCCCTGGGGCGTGATGCGCTACCTGCAGCTGGCGGAGAAACACGAGCTGCCGCGCATCGTGTCGATTCAAAACCCGTACAGCCTGCTGAACCGCAGCTTTGAGATTGGCCTGGCCGAGATCAGCCAGCACGAAGGGGTGGAACTGCTGGCCTATTCCAGCCTGGCGTTCGGTACCCTGAGCGGTAAATACCTCAATGGCGCAAAACCGGCCGGTGCGCGCAATACGCTGTTCACCCGCTTCAACCGTTATTCAGGTCAGCAAACCCAGCTGGCGATCGCCGAGTACGTGGCGCTGGCCAAAAAACACGGGCTGGATCCTTCGCAGATGGCGTTGGCCTTCGTGCGTCAACAGCCGTTTGTCGCCAGCACCCTGCTGGGCGCCACCACGGTGGATCAGTTGAAAATCAACATCGACAGCCTCGATGTGGTATTGGATGAAGACGTACTGCAGGCGCTCGAAGAAATCCATACCCGGTTTACCATTCCGGCGCCTTAATACAGCAAGGGCGCAGCCTGGCTGCGCCCCGTTTCACCGCCGTTGCGACCACCATAGCGCGCTAATCGCCAGCGCAAACACCACGCCAAACCCTACGCCGACACCCACCACCGGCACGCCCAGCTTCACCACCAGCGAATACAGCGCCAGCATCAGCAACATGGCGGCGTTTTCACCCAGGTTTTGCACCGCGATCGCATTGCCGGCACCGACTGAATGCTTGCCCCGCTCCTGCAGCAACGCATTGAGCGGCACCACGAAGAAGCCCCCCAGCATTCCGATGATCGCCAACAAGACATAGGCATTGAGCATGGTGGTTTGCAGCGCGAATACCGCGACCGCAACGCCGATCAGGATCCCGGCCGGCATGCAGCGCTTCACCGTCTTCAGCGTGACAAAGCGCGCGGCGGCGCCGGCTCCCACCACGATACCGACGGCTACCATGGCGTTCAGCAGCGTCGGCGTGGCGTTATCGGCGATGCCGAGCGCCACCGGCACCCACAGCACCAGCAGAAAACGCAGCGTCACACCGGCCCCCCAGAACAGGCTGGTGCCGATCAAGGAAAAACGCGTCTGCCCATCGCGCCATAACGTGACGCAGGCGGTAAAGAAGCTGTTCGTCATGGCCCGCGGGCGCCAGGAAGCTCCCGGGCGCGCCGCCACCAGACGCGGAATATACAGGTTGGCGACCACCGCCCCCGCGTAAACCAAGGCGCAGACCGCCAGCGCCGCCACCACATGCCAGTCCGCCAGAATGCCGCCGGCCACCGAACCGGTCAGAATGGCGGCGATGGTCGAGGCCTCCATCAGGCCGTTAGCCTTGACCAGCTTCTCGCCGCTGGTGATCTCGCCCAGAATGCCGTATTTGGCCGGCGAATACGCGGCGGCTCCCACCCCGACCAGGCTGTAGCCGAGGAACGGGTTTCCCCCAAAACAGATCACTAACGCCCCCGCCAATTTTAAGGCGTTGGCGAACATCATCACCCGCCCTTTGGCAAAGCTGTCGGCCACCTGGCCGACGAACGGCGCCAGGATGATGTAGGTGGCGACGAAGGCCATCTGCAGGATTGGCTGGCTCCAGTCCGGATACAGCTGCTGCTTGATCAACGCCAGCGTGGCGAACAGCAACGCATTATCGCCGAACGCCGAGAGGAACTGCGCGCTGATGACGGCGATCATGCCGCGTGACAGCAAAGGGGACTCGGTCGAAGGATTCATCGGGCACTCTCCGGCTGTTCGGCCATATGACGCAGGGTGACGAAATCGGGTTTGCCGCTGCCGAGCACCGGCAGCGTTTTCAACAGGCGAATATCGCGCGGCACCGCCAGCTCCGGGCTGCCCAGCTCACGCGCCACCCGCAGCAATGCTTCACGAGTGATGGCGGGATCGGTGGTGAACAGCACCAGCGCCTCGCCTTTGCTGCTGTCGCCTTTGGCCGTGGCGGCATGCATTTTTTCCGGCGACAGCCGTTGCGCCAGCAATTCGACGCTCTCCAGCGACACCATCTCGCCCGCCAGCTTGGCGAAGCGTTTCACGCGGCCGCGAATGGTGCAATAGCCCTGCTCATCCAGGCTGACGATATCGCCGGTGTCGTACCAGCCCAGCTGCAGCACGCCGTTCGCATCTTCCGCCGCCGGCGGTTCCAGCTCGCCGGGGCGCTCAACCCGCAGATAGCCTTTCATGATGTTCGGCCCCTTCAGCTGCAGGCGGCCGCCGTTATCGATGCCCGGCACCGCAATCAGGCGCGCCTCCATCTGCGGCATGATGCGGCCGACGGTGCCCACCTTGGTCGCCAACGGCACGTTAATGGACACCACCGGCGCACATTCGGTCACGCCATAGCCTTCCAGAATGCGGATGCCGTATTTGTCCTGGTAGATCTGTTTGGTGCTGTCCGCCAGTTTCTCCGCGCCGGCCACCACGTAGCGCAGGCGGGCGAAATCATACGGATGCGCGAAGCGCGCATAGTTGTTGAGGAAGGTCGCCGTGCCGAACAGCACCGTGCAGTTGCGGTCATACACCAGCTCCGGCACCACGCGATAGTGCAGCGGGCTGGGGTAGAGGAAAATGCGGCTGCCGGTGATCAGCGGCGTAAGCAGCCCCACCGTCAGGCCGAACGAGTGGAACAGCGGCAGCGACGACATGAAACGGTCGCGCGGCGTGAAGTCGGCGATGGTGCGAATTTGTTCTACGTTAGCCAGCAGGCTGGCATGCGAATGCACCACGCCCTTGGGGTGGCCTTCGGAACCGGAAGTGAACAGGATCAGCACCGCGTCCTCTGGGCGTTGCGGCAACGCCGCGCGCTGCGGCTGCAGCAAGTGCCGCAAAATCCACAGCTTGTCCGCCAGCGTAACGGTGTCTTTCAGATCTTCCAGATACACCCAGTTGGCCTGCGTCACCTGCTCCGGCAGGTGGGTCAGCTTGCCCTTCTCCAGAAACTGGCGCGAGGTGACGATGGTCTTGATGCCGGCGGCGAGCATCGCGCTGTTCAGGCCGTTGGCGCCGGCGGTGTAGTTGAGCATCGCCGGAATGCGGTTACGCAGCGAAGCGCCGAAGATCGCCGCCGCGGTGATGGTGGCGTTCGGCAACAGCAGCCCGACGTGTTCCCCTTCGGCGGTAAAGCGCTGCAGAATGCGGCTGACGCCCAGCGATTTCTTGATCAGCGTCTGGTAACTGTCTTCTTTGAAAGCGATGTCTTCGATACAGGGCTTGCGGCGCCCGTAGCGGTGCTGCGCCGCCAGCAAGGCATGGAACAGCGTCTGCGGTTCGCGCGTATCCATTCGCGCCCGCATCATGATCTGCATCAGCCGATCGCCCGCCAGCGCCCGGCGTTCACGCGCGCGCGGCGCTTCCGGCATCGGCAGCGTGGTCGGTGGCAAGATGCGGATGCTGATTTGCGGGAACCAGCGGATCTTGAACACCCCGGCCATGCGGCCGAACGGGCTGAACTCGGGGCCGTCGATCCGCACCGGCACCACGGTGGCGCCCGATTTGGCAGCGATAAACGCCGCGCCGTCGTAGATTTTCATCAGCGCGCCGGTCACGGTGATGCGCCCTTCAGGGAACACCACGATCGGCCGCCCCTGCTCGACCATGCGCACCAGTTGCTTGATGGCCATCGGCTTGGTGGGATCGAGCGAGACGAAATCAATGTAGGGCCGCAGCCAGCGCATAAACCAGCTCTCGCCGATGCTGGCGTAAACCGCAAACACCGGTTTAATCGGCAGGAACAGCGCCAGCAGCACGCCGTCGAGGAAAGAGACGTGGTTCGGCGTAATCAGCAGTTTTTGCCGCTCGAAGTGCTGAACGTCCCCTTCGACCCGTACCCGAAACAGCAGGCGAAACAGCGCGCGCAGCAGTGAAAAGATCATGCCCTTCTCCCTTGGCCATGGAGGCGTAAATCGTTGTAGGGAAAAGAATACTATATGGCAGGCAAAAAAAAACCTACGCATCCGCGTAGGTTGGTGCAATTGAAAATGGCTTCAACATACAGAGTATGCTGATTTCTCACCAATCAATACCTCTGGGATCACCTACTCTAGAGAGATGGCGTGCAGGAAACTACCGGCGAATCGCAAGAGTTCTGCTCCAAATGCAACCAGCTGTAAATTTCCCGCGATCTGCTGTAATAACTCAATGAAACTTAAACCTTCCCGCAGCGGCGAAAAAATAAATACAGCCGCGACGGCGAGCCGGTGATCCCGACGTGAAACCTTCGCTCATCGCGCGCTGACTTCCACCAGGCAACTCATGGCGTTCGGCCCCTGCGTCAGCGGCGAGGTGCCGATATCCAGCGTCAGCACGTTCGGGTTGCCCGCCTGCTCGACCGGCCGGCGCTGCGCGTCGTAACCCGGCTCGAACCAGGCGCCGGTCGCCATCAGCACCACGCCGCGCGTCACGCCGTCGGTGAGGGAGGCCCCCGCCAGACAGCCGCCGCGCGCATTGCTGACCAGCACTTCGGCGCCGTCCGCCACGCCGCGCTGCGCCGCGTCCTCCGGATGCATATACAGGGTTTCGCGCCCGGCGGTCTTATTGCCCTGCGCCAGCGGCGCCGGATCCATCTGGCTGTGCAGACGATCGCTCGGTTGAATGGAGATCAGATGCAGCGGCCAGGTTTTGGCCTGCGGCGCCCCCAGCCACTCGACCGGCGGCCGCCACTGCGGATGCGGAGCGAAATCCTCGTAGCGATAACCGGCGATCCGCTCGCTGAACAGTTCGATCTTGCCGCTGGGCGTCTGAAGCGGGTTAGCCTGCGGATCGGCGCGAAACGCGTCAAAAAATACGAACTCCTTGGCCGGCGCGGGCAGTTCGACATAGCCTCGGCGCCAAAAATCCTCAAACTCGGGCCAGGCGACGCCGGCGCGCCGCTGCGCCGCGCCGCATTGCCGATAGATATCTTCGATCCAGGCCCGCTCGCCGCGGTTTTCGGTAAAGCGCTCGCGATAGCCCAGGCGCTCCGCCAGATCGGCGAAGATATCGAAATCGTTGCGCGCCTGATGCTGCGGCACAATCGCCTGATGCATCGCCAGCACGTAGCGATCGCGCGAGGAGCCGCCGATGTCGTTGCGCTCCAGCGAACTGGTGACCGGCAACACGATATCCGCCATTTTGGCCGCCGCCGTCCACCAGATATCTTGTACGATCACCGTATCCGGCTTCTGCCAGCCCTCCACCAGCCGATTCAACTGCTGATGGTGATGGAACGGGTTGCCGCCGGCCCAGTGCACCAGGTGAATATCCGGGTACTGCCGCGTCTCGCCGCAAAATTGATAGGTTTCGCCGGGGTGCAGCAGCATGTCGCAGATGCGCGCCACCGGGATCGCCAGCCCGGCCGGGTTTTCCCCTACCGGCATGGTCGGCGCGGGGGTGTCCACGCGCGGGTTGCCGACGCCGTTCATCGAGCCGTGGCCGAACGAGAAGCCGCCGCCCGGCAGGCCCACCTGGCCCAACATCGACGACAGCGCGATCATCATCCAATAGGGTTGCTCGCCGCGGTGCGCGCGCTGTACGGAGTAGGAACAGGTGATAAAACTGCGCACGCCGATCAGCTGCCGCGCCAGCAGGGCGATGCGCGCCGCCGGAATGCCGGTAATGGCGCTGGCCCAGGCCGGCGTTTTCGCCACGCCGTCGCTCACGCCGTTCAGGTAATCCGCCAACTGTTGATAGCCCACGCAGTGGCTGTGCAGGAAGGCTTCGTCCTGCGCGCCCAGCCGTTGAATTTCGTAAGCCAGCGCCAGCATCAGCGCCACGTCGGTATTCGGCCGGATCGGGATCCACTCCGCGTTGACGAACCCGGAGCAGTCGTCGCGCATCGGGCTGATGTTGACAACCGGCGTGCCCTTGTGCGCCAGCTTTTGCAGCCAGGGCTTGAGCGCATGCTCCGCCGCGCCGCCGGAAGAGACCTGGGCATTTTTCAGCGCCAGCCCGCCAAACGCCACAAACAGCTCGCAATGCTCCACCACGCTTGGCCAACTGGTGACGCGCCCGGTCAACGGCGAGAAAGTGCCGATCACATACGGCAGGAAAAACTGCGCCGCGCCCCAGCTGTAGTTGCCCTGCTGATCGACCCCGCCGCCGCCGCTGAAATAGAACCGTCGCACCAGCGAGCGCGCATGATGCAAGCGCCCGGCCGACGACCAGCCATAAGAGCCGGTAAACAGCCCGGAGGCGCCGTAGCGATCGCGCACCCGGCGATTCTCCTGCGCCACCAAATCGAGCGCCAGTTCCCAGTCCACTTCGACGAAATCTTCCCTGCCGCGCAGCGTACGGTCGCTGCCCTCGCGCTTTTGCAGCCACGAGCGGCGCACCGCCGGCTTGCGGATACGTTTGTCGGAGTAAACCATCGGTACGATGGAATCGAGCAACGGCGAAGGGTCGGGATCGTCGGCGAAGGGTTCACAGCGGATAAGCCGGCCGTCTTCAACCACGGCGGTATAGGCGCCCCAATGGGCGAGCTGCGGATAGCGTTTAATGGACATGGCGTTCTCGGCGCAAATCGGAATGCACAGACGTTACCTCAGCCCGTCGCCAGTGCCAACGTACAAATTGCGCTATCGTTCGGCGGCCGACGGTTATGCGCGCAGCCGCGAAAAGATTCTGCAACGGCCGCCACAAGTTGCGCACAACACCGCTTGCAGCCCCGGTTTTTTTCCGCAAAACTGGGGGATGTAAGCGATTACCCAGGATGTGTTGACTGATATGGCTACGATAAAGGATGTTGCCAGGCTGGCGGGTGTTTCCGTGGCCACGGTATCCCGCGTGATAAACAATTCCCCCAAGGCCAGCGAAGGGTCGCGCACCGCGGTGCTGGCCGCCATGGAACAGCTGCAGTATCACCCCAATGCCAACGCACGGGCGCTGGCGCAGCAGTCCACCGAAACGCTGGGCCTGATCGTCTCCGACGTTTCCGATCCCTTCTTCGGCGCGATGGTCAAAGCGGTCGAGCAGGTGGCCTACGCCACCCACAATTTTCTGCTGATTGGCAACGGTTACCACGACGCCGAAAAAGAGCGTCAGGCGATTGAACAGCTGGTGCGACATCGCTGCGAGGCGCTGGTGGTGCACGCCAAAAGTCTGAGCGATCGGGAACTTGGCGGCTGGATGCAGCAGATCCCGGGCATGGTGCTGATCAACCGCACGCTGCCGGGTTTTGAAACGCGCTGCGTGGCGCTCGACGATCGCTACGGCGCCTGGCTGGCGACCCGTCATCTGATCCAGCAAGGGCATCAGCGCATCGCCATCATCTGCTCCACCCACCAGATTTCCGACGCCACCGATCGCCTGCAAGGCTATCTCGACGCTCTGCAGGAGCACGGCATTGCGGTGGATGAAAAGCTGATCGCCTACGGCGAACCGGACGAGATCGGCGGCGAACAGGCGATGACCGAATTGCTCGGCCGCGGCCGCTCTTTCTCCGCCGTTACCTGCTACAACGATCCGATGGCCGCCGGCGCGCTTTCGGTGCTGAGCGACAACAGCGTCGACGTACCGGGGCAAATGTCGCTGATCGGTTTCGACGACGTACTGATTTCGCGCTACCTGCGGCCGCGCCTGACCACCGTTCGCTACCCGATCGTGGCGATGGCGACCCAGGCGGCGGAACTGGCCCTGGCCTTGGCCAATCGTCAACCGCTGCCGGAAATCACCAACATGTTCAGCCCGACGCTGGTGCGCCGCCACTCGGTCGCCACCCTCAACAACGCGCACGAACAGCCGTAATTCGCGCCGCCGCATGGGTGGAGCCATCACCCGTGCGTTCATATTGCGCAGCCCGCCGCATTTCCCGCTTTTGGATTTTTTCCGCTCCCAGCGTTCGTGCATATTGTTGGCACAATAACCTTTACACTATATAGCATAAACGCTATATTCGGAGCGCGTCATGTGGCAAGTGGTGACCGTCGAACGGTTCGACGACTGGTTTTTAGCGCTGAACAACGCCCAGCAAACAAGCATCCTGGCGGCGATCTTCAAATTGCAGACGTTCGGCCCGCAGTTGACGCGGCCGCATGCCGATACGCTGTATTTTTCCGACGCGGTCCGGCAGTTGAAGGAGCTGCGCGTTCAACACCGCGGGCGCCCTTTCAGGGTGTTTTTCGCCTTTGACCCACAGCGGCAAGCGGTATTGCTGTGCGGTGGCGATAAAACCGGCGACCAACGCTTTTACCAGCGCATGTTGCCCATCGCCGCCATGGAGTTTTCACATTATCTGGCAACCCGGAGGTAGTGCAGATGGCCAAACCTTTATCCCAACTGATCGATAAACTCGATCCCGCCGTCGTTGCCGCCGCCAGGCAAAAAGCGGATCAGGAAATTTTCGAGCTGCGGCTGGCGATGCTGAGGGAAGAGCTGGCGGTCTCTCAGGTTGAATTGGCGAAGCGGCTCGGCATCAGCCAACCCTCCGTCGCCAATTTGGAAAAGCGCGGCAGCGAAATAAAGCTGTCGTCGCTCAAACGCTATATCGAGGCCATGGGCGGCACGCTGTCGCTGGATGTGCAATTGCCCAATGGCCAACACCGCCGCATGACGCTGTGAAGCGAGCGCAAGGCGCCCGCCCGCTTATCAGATAAGCTCCAGCGCGATCAGCTCTTCGATGGTCTGGCGGCGGCGGATCAGCCGCGGCTCGCCGTTTTCGAACAGCACTTCGGGCAACAGCGGGCGGCTGTTGTAGTTGGAGGACATCGATGCGCCGTAGGCGCCGGTGTCGTGGAACACCAGATAATCGCCGATCTGCACCGGCGGCAGTTCGCGGGTTTCCACGCCGCCGCCCGCCTGCTGGGTGAACACGTCGCCGGATTCGCACAGCGGCCCGGCAATTACCGTCTCGCGCAGCGCTTGCCGCGAGGTGTCGCGCCCATCGGCCGGCAACAGCGAAATATGGTGATAGCTGCCGTACATTGCCGGGCGCATCAGATCGTTAAAACCGGCGTCCACCAGCACGAAGTGGCGGCTGCCCATGTCTTTTACCGCCCGCACCTCGGCCACCAAGACGCCCGCTTCCGCCATCAGGAAACGCCCAGGTTCGATCTCCAGCTGCACCGGATGCCCCAGATGCGCGGCGATGCGTTCACGCGCCCGGTTCCACAACCCGAAATAGTGTTCGGTATCGATCGCCTCTTCGCCGTACTGGTACGGGATAGACAGGCCACCTCCGGCGGAAATGGCGCTGATATCATGACCGAGATCGATCACCTGCTGCACCATCGCATCGCAGACGCGCTCCAGATGCTGGTAATCGACGCCGGAACCGATGTGCATGTGCACGCCGACCAGCTTCAGGCCGTAGCGGCGAATTTTCTCCACCGCCTGCGGCAGGTCGGCATACCAGATACCGTGCTTGCTGTTCTCGCCGCCGGTGTTGGTTTTCTGGCTGTGGCCGTGGCCAAAACCCGGGTTAATGCGCAGCCACACCGGGTGCCCTGCGGAAACCTGGCCGAGCTGATCCAGCATGTCGATGGAACCGGCGTTGACCGGGATCTTCAATTCGCTGACGCGCGCCAGCGTGGCATGATCCAACACGTCCGCGGTAAACACGATTTCGCTCGGTTCGCCGCCCGGCTGAAAACCGGCCTGCAGCGCCCGCTCGATCTCGCCCAGCGACACCGAATCCACCTTCACGCCCTGCTCGCGCATCAAGCGCAAAATATGAATGTTCGAACAGGCCTTCTGTGCGAAACGGATAGTGTCGAAGTGGCGCAGCTGAGCAATGCGCTGGCTGATGATGTCCGCATCATAGGCCCAAACCGGGCAGCCGAAACGCTGCGGCAAGGCCAACAGGTTAGCGGCGTTCAACGCAGTGGAGGTGTCGTGCAACGGGCGTGGCATGGCGATATTCCCAATTCGAAAATGACGGCAGATAACGCCATAGTGCCGCACGCTGAATCGGGTGGAAAATATCTATTTAGCCGTAGTCTATTCATTTATGATATGGGTTTCCCCTTAATCGAGCGGCCTCGCCATGCACAGCATCTCTTTGCGGCAGATCGAAATCTTTCGGGCGGTGATGACCACCGGCAACCTGACCGAGGCGGCGGCCCTGCTGCAGACCTCGCAACCGACCGTCAGCCGTGAGCTGGCGCGTTTTGAAAAGCTGATTCGGCTGCAGCTGTTCGATCGGGTGCGCGGGCGCTTGTCCCCTACCGTGCAGGGATTGCGGCTGTTCGAAGAGGTGCAGCGCTCCTATTACGGCCTCGATCGCATCGTCAACGCCGCCGCCGGCATCCGCCAGTTTCAGCAGGCGCAGCTGTCGATCGTGTGCCTGCCGGTATTTTCCCAATCGCTGCTGCCGGCGGTGTGCCGGCCCTTTATCGAACGTTACCCGGAAGTCAGCTTTAGCGTTATCCCGCAAGAGTCGCCGCTGCTAGAAGAGTGGTTGTCGGCCCAGCGCCACGATCTCGGGCTGACGGAAACCACCCTGACGCCGGCGGGCACCGAGCGAGTGACGCTGATGACGTTGAACGAAGTGTGCGTGCTGCCGACGGGCCACCCGCTGCTGCTGAAAGATCGGCTGACGCCGCAGGACTTCGCCGGGCAGAACTTTATCAGCCTGTCGAGCACCGACAGCTATCGCCACCTGCTGGATGCTTTGTTCGGCGAACAGGGCGTCGAGCGCCGCATGGTGATGGAAACGCACAGCGCGGCATCGGTATGCGCCATGGTGAGGGCCGGCGTGGGGGTGTCGATCGTCAACCCGCTGACGGCGCTCGACTATGCCGGCAACGGCGTGCACGTGCGGCCGTTCAGCATCGACGTGCCGTTCACCGTCAGCCTTATTCGGCCGCTACACCGCCCCTCGTCGGCGCTGGTGACGGCCTTTATCGACCACCTTCATCAGCAGGCCGCCACCTTTGTCGCCCGGCTGGCCGCCGCCGTCAGGCGCTGAAAGCGGCGTGGGAATATTGCCGAAGCATCAGCGCAGCGTCGCCTGCCACTGCGGATCGGTGGCGAACCACTCCACCAGAAAGTCCAGCATGGTGCGCAAGGTGGCGGGCATCTGGCGGCGTGAGGTATAGATGCCGTAGATGCCCATCGACTGCGGCCGGTAATCCGGCAACAGTTCGACCAGTTCGCCGCTGGCCAGCAGCGGCGCCGCCGAATAATAGGGCTGCATGGAAATGCCTGCCCCCTGCACCGTGCCGGCCATCAGCACCACCGACTCGTTGGCGCTCAGGTTGCCGCTGACCGCTACCGCCGATTTCACGCCCTGAGCATCGAAGTGCCACAGGCTTTTGCCGAAATAGGAGTAGGTCAGGCAGTTGTGCAACGCCAGATCCTGCGGTTGACGCGGGGTGCCGTGCGCCGCCAGATATGCCGGCGCGGCGCACACCACCGATGCGCAGGTGGACAGCGGGCGGGCGATCAGGTTGGGATCCAGCTCGTTGGTGATGCGCAGCGCCAGATCGATGCGCTCTTCCACCAGGTTCACCGCCCGGTTGTTCATCTGCAGATCGACCGCCACCTGCGGGTGACGCTTCAGATACTGAGCGACGGCCCCCACCAGCGCCGTTTGCCCGAGCGACTGCGAACAGGTGATGCGCAGCAAGCCGCGCAGCTCGTCGCTCTGCCCTTCCTCCACCAGGTCGATCTCCCCCGCCAGCGCCAGCATTTGCCGGCAGCGCTCCAGAGTACGCTCACCGGCGTCGGTCAGACTAAGCTTACGGGTAGTGCGGTGCAGTAAACGCGCCCCGGCCCATTGCTCCATCTGCGCCAGGTAGCGCGTCACCATCGCGCGCGACATCTCCAGCGTTTCCGCAGCGGCGATCATGCTGCCGCGATCGACGATGGTGACAAAAACCTCTGCGGCGGTAATGCGATCCATGATTAGTCCGATTTATGCAACGAATAATTGCTTATTATCCGGTTTTTCTATCGCTTTATGCAACCTAACATCATTACAACATTAACCGATACCTAAGGACCTCTGCCCATGTTTAAGAAATCACTGTTAACTCTGGCCTTCACCGGCGTCGCCACCCTCAGCACCTACGCCACCGCGGCCGATACCCTGACCATGGAAGTGTATAACCCGGGCGAGAAAAGCGTGTTCCCGGTGTCTTCCGAAATCATCAGCGGCAAACACGAAGTGGCGCTGATCGACGCTCAGTTCCAGCGTAACGACGCCGAAGCGCTGGTTAAAAAGATCAAGGCGACCGGCAAGAAACTGACCACCGTTTATATCAGCCACTCAGACCCGGATTTCTATTTCGGTCTGGACGTGATTAAAGCGGCCTTCCCGGAGGCGAAAATCATCGCTTCGCCAGGCACTATCAAGGACATCAACGCTACCAAAGACGGTAAAGTCGCCTATTGGGGCCCGATCCTGAAAGACAACGCGCCGAAAACCGTGATCGTGCCGCAGCCGCTGCAGGGCGACAGCTTCACCATCGACGGCCAGAAAGTGGAAGTGAAAGGCCTGAACGGCCCGACCCCCGATCGCACCTTCGTGTGGATCCCGGCGCTGAAAGCGGTAGTAGGCGGTGTCGCGGTCGCCGGTGACAATATCCACCCGTGGATCGCCGACAACCAGAGCGTGGAATCGCGCCAGCACTGGCAGCAGACGCTGAAAAACATCGAAGCGCTGAAGCCGCAGGTCGTCGTGCCGGGCCACTTCCTGCCGGGCGCAGCGCAAACGCTGGCATCGGTGCACTTTACCCAGAAATACCTGACCACGCTGGAAGCCGAGCTGCCGAAGGCCAAGGATTCCGCCGCGCTGATTGAAGCGATGAAAAAGCACTACCCGACGCTGAAAGACGAGTCGAGCCTGGAACTGAGCGCGAAAGTGCTGAAAGCCGAGATGAAGTGGCCGCAATAAGCGCCCGTGCGTGATTGAACCAGCCCTGGCGCCGCGGTGAGCTGCCGCGCGCCAGGCGAGGAGTAAAGATGACCGAAACCACTCTGCATTACATTTTCGATCCGCTGTGCGGCTGGTGCTACGGCGCCGCACCGCTGGTGAAAGCGGCTCAGAGCCTCCCTGGGCTGAAGATCGTGCCGCATGCCGGCGGCATGATGACCGGCAACAACCGCCGTCAGATTACCGACGAATGGCGCAACTACGTCATTCCGCACGACAAACGCATCGCCGAGATGACGGGCCAGCCTTTTGGCGAAGCCTATTTCAACGGCCTGCTGCGCGACACCACGGCAGTGATGGATTCCGAGCCGCCGATCACCGCTATCCTGGCGGCGGAAAAGCTGGCGGGGCGCGGGCTGGACATGCTGCACCGCATTCAGCAGGCGCACTATCAAGAAGGCCGGCGCATCGCCGATACGCCGGTGCTGGAAGCATTGGCGAAAGAATTGGGGTTGCCTTCGGCGGCGTTTATCGCCGAAATGCGTTTCAACACCGGCGCGCCAACCGCGCAGCACATCGCGGAAAGCCGGGCGCTACTGGCCAAAGTGCAAGGCCAGGGCTTCCCGACCTTTGCGCTGCAGGACAGCGAAGGCCGTCTGCATCTGCTGCCGGCCGGCAACTATCTGGGTAACGTGGAAGCCTGGAAAAACCTGCTGGGCGCCGCCGCGCTGGCGTAACCTACCTTTCCCGTCCCGGCTGCCGGGGCGGGTCATTCGACCCGCACGAACCGCCCTTCCGCGCGCACGTTGTGACCGAACCCGCAATCCCCCCGCGTGTGCATCTCCAGCGCTTGCTCGCCAAATTCCAGCGTGACGTCGCAGACCTGCGCGCTTTCCGAGTCATGCTGATGGTAGACCGCTTTGCCGTGCTCAATTGGCAGCTCGGCGGTGAAGTCACCCATGTTCGGCCCGTAATACAGCCCCATCTGCGGCATGGCGTAGCCGGAAAAATCGATCAGCCAGTGCTCGCCCTGCGGCTTCACCGCCACTTCGCTCCACACGCCGCGCCCGGCGTATTGCCAATACACGCCGCCCGGCCCCTGCGGCTGCGGCCGCTGCGCCAGGCGTTGGCGCAACAGGCTCATGTTGTGCTGCGATTTGTCATCGTGCGGCGCCAGCGCCAGGTAGGCCTGTGCCTTGAGCAATTCCCCGGCGCGCATCAGCGACAGCGACACGTTGTTGTAGGCCGTGGCGATGGCCTGCTCGCTCAGGCCGCAAAACTCGCTCCAGGCCGCCTGATCGCGAAAGATGTCGGCAGCTTTGGCGTAATCCTGCCGCTGATAGGCCTTTTTTCCCAGTTCGGCGTAGCTCGCCACCTTTTGGCAGTCGGCGGCGATGTCCGGCTCGTCAATGTGCGCCCAGGCCCGGGCGCCGGCGAAGACGCCGCAGGTCAGCAACAGGGGAAACCAAGCCTTCATCGTTTATCCTTTCTGCAAAAATTCGGCGCCAGTATAACCGCCCGGCGGTGGAGTGTATGCCGCAATTGCGCCCGTCGGCGTGCCGCTGTCGATTCAGCCGCCTTATTTCAAACGGTTAGCGGAGTTAAAACTGCTTACAGTCGCGGTTTGTTTGTTACCGGCCCGCAGCCCATGCTGAACGAAATACCGCAATTATCGAGCCGTTATGAACGCAACCCCCTTGCAGAAACACGCCGTTTGGCAGCTGATCAAACCCTTTTGGGTGTCGGAGGAGCGATGGCGCGCCTGGATGATGCTGATCGCCATCGTCGTCCTGTCGCTCGGCCTGGTCTATATCAGCGTGCAGATCAACCAGTGGAATCAGGTGTTCTACGATGCGCTGCAGAACAAGAACTACCCGGTATTCAAGACGCAGCTGTGGCGCTTTACCTATCTGGCGCTGATCTTCATCGTGCTGGCGGTCTACAAGATCTACCTGACTCAGGGGCTGCAGATGCGCTGGCGGCGCTGGATGACGGAAAAGTTCATGGAAAAATGGCTGGCGCACCAGGCGTATTACCACACCGAGCAGCAGCAGATCGTCGATAACCCCGATCAGCGTATCGCCGAAGATCTCAACGTCTTGACCCAATATACCCTGTCGCTGTCGCTCGGGCTGCTCTCCAGCCTGGTGACGCTGTTTTCCTTTATCGACATCCTATGGCACTTCAGCGGGCCGATGACCTTCGCGCTCGGCCAGCATGCCATCACCTTGCCCGGTTATATGGTGTGGTTCGCGCTGCTGTATGCGGTGCTGGGATCGCTGCTGATCTGGTGGGTCGGCAAACCGCTGGTCATGCTGGGCTTCAACCAGGAACGGTATGAGGCAAACTTCCGTTTCGGCCTGATCCGCATCCGCGAAAACAACGACGCCATCGCGCTGTACCACGGCGAACCGCGCGAGGCGCAGCAGCTGGGCGACCGTTTTGACACCATTCGCAGCAACTGGTGGGCTATTATGCGCATCACCCGGCGGCTGAACATCGCCACCAACTTCTACGGCCAGTTCGCCATCGTATTTCCCCTGCTGGTGGCGGCGCCGCGCTACTTCTCCGGCGCCATTCAGATGGGCGGCCTGATGCAGATCGCCTCGGCCTTCGGCCAGGTACAGGGTGCGCTGTCATGGTTTATCGACGCATTTAACGATTTGGCGACCTGGAAAGCCTGCGTCAACCGTTTGGCCGGCTTCAACGCCGCCGTCGATCAGGTTCATCATCAGCCGCGCGGCATTCAGCTGCGGGAAGAGACCGCCCATCCGTTGACGCTGGATAACCTCAGCCTGAACTTGCCCGACGGCCAGCCGCTGCTGGCCGGCGCCGAGATGACGCTGCAACGCGGCGATCGCCTGCTGATCGTCGGCCCTTCCGGCTGCGGCAAGTCGACGCTGCTGCGGGCCATCGCCGGTATCTGGCCTTACGGCGCGGGGGCTATCGGGGTAGCGGCCAATGCCAACACGCTGTTCCTGCCGCAGCGCAGCTACATTCCGATCGGCACGCTGCGCGAAGCGTTGAGCTACCCGAGCCTGGCGTCGGAATACAGCGATCCGCAGCTGATGCGAGTGCTGGAAAACTGCCGCCTGAAGCACCTGCAGCGTTGGCTGGATACCTCCGCCAACTGGAGCCATCGCCTGTCGCCGGGCGAGCAACAGCGGCTGGCGTTCGCCCGCGCCCTGTTGATTCGCCCGAGCATCCTGTTCCTCGACGAAGCCACCAGCGCGCTGGACGACGAAACCGAACAGTTGATGTACTGCCTGCTGGTGGATGAACTGCCGGACGTGACGCTGATCAGCGTGGCGCACCGCAACAGCGTGGCGAAGTACCACCAGACCTGCTGGCGCTTCAGCCGCAGCGAAGATCAACCGGCGCGCCTGATGCTAAGCCCGCTGCCGGCATAACCCGCAGAGCCGGGCGCGGCGGCGTCCGGCGTTCGTTCAGATGCCGTCGGCCGGCACGTCTTCGCATTTCACCCGGCGGCGCTCATGCCACAGGCTGGTCAGGCCGCGTTTGCCGCACGCCAGCGCCACCTCGCGAAACTCATCCAGGCTCAACCCGTCGCGCTCCAGCATCATTTCCGCCGCCAGCTGCATGTTGACGCCGGTCAGCACTTCGCAATCGCCCTGCGCATCCGCCAGTTCGCAGGCGCTGCGAAACGGCGAGCCGCCGAGCATGTCGGTGAGAAACACCACGCCGTCCGGCTGCGCCACCGCCGCCAGCGCCGAGCGCAAGGCGTCGTTGAGCTGCGCGGTGCTCATCTGTTCAGGGAAATCGACCGCCGCGCAGTGCCGCTGCGGCCCCACCACCTGCTCCACCGCCTGCAACAGCCCGGTGGCGAAGCCGCCGTGGCCGGTAATCACAATGCCTGGCATAGCCCGCTCCTCACAAAATGCCGATAAATTTGCTCGCCACGCCGATCGCTACGGTGACGCCAATCAGCTTCACCGGCGAGAAACCGCGCTTCATCAGGAAGAAAATGAGCAGCGTGAAGCACAGTGGCAACAAGTTGGGCATCAACTTGTCCAGTACGTCGGTCTGCAGCGCCACCCTGGCCTTGCCGGCATGCATCACCAACGGCGTGGACAGATGCACATACGAGGCCACCAGCGCGCCGATCACCGTCATGCCGACGATCGACGCGGCGTGAGAAATGCGCCGGGTGTGGGTCTTCAACAGCGCCAGCGCGCTGGTGCCGGCCTGATAGCCGTAGTGCGCCAGCCCGAAGCGCAGGCCGAAGTGGAACAGGTTGAACAGCAGCAGGAAGACGATCGGCCCGAACAGGCTGCCCTCCAATGCCAGCGAAGCGCCTATCCCGGCGCAGATCGGCAGCAGCGTCAGCCAAAACAGCGCGTCGCCGATGCCGCCGAGCGGCCCCATCAGCGCCACTTTCACCGCGCGAATGGTGGAGATCTTCTCCTTGTTCTGCTCCATCGCCAGCACCAGGCCGGACAGGAAGGTGACGTCGAACGGGTGCACGTTGATAAATTCCATGTGCATCTTCATCGAGTTGGCCAGATCCTGCGGGTTGCGGTGGATCTTGCGCAGCCCGGGGATCAGCTGGTACAGCCAGCCGCCGGCCTGCATACGTTCATAGTTGAACGACGCCTGCAGCAGCAGCGAACGCCAGGCCATACGGTTGATGTCGCCGCGCGTCAGCGCTTCGGCGGGCTGGCTGTCCAGATAGTCGTCCTGCTCCACCTGGCTGGTGGCCAGCGCCTGCGCCATGCGTTGCTCGGCCTTTTGCGCCAGCAGATCGTCGGAATCGTTAAATGCCATCTTCGGCGTCCTCCTGCGGAGCGGGCCGGGCCGTCGCCTCTGCCGCGCCGCGTTGCGTGTTGAAGAAATCGATCAGGGCGATCGCCAGGGCGCCCAGCGCCACCGCCAGGATCGGCAGCTTAAGGAACGTGACCGAGATAAAGCCGAGGATAAAATAGGCCACGTAGGTTTTTTTCATCATCACCTTCATCAGCAGCGAGAAGCCGATCGCCGGCATCATGCCGCCCGCCACCGCCAGCCCGTCCAGCAGCCAACCCGGCGCCTTCTGCACCATGGCGCTGGCCGCATCGGCGCCGAAGTAAATCGGCAGGAACGCCACCACGAAATAGAAGATGAACAGGATGCCGATGCCGAGATAGTTCACCCGTTCGACGCCGCGCCAGTTCAGCTCTTTCACCATGCGATCGCAGCGGTGCATCATCGGCGAGAACAGCGTAAACAGCAGCGTGATGCAGCCCTGCACCGCAATCGAGAATGGCACCGCCACGCCGATCGCCACTTTAGGGTCGGCCTTGGTCAGAATGGCGAACGCGGTGCCGATCACCCCGCCGATCACCACGTTCGGCGGTTGGGCGCCCGCCAGCGGCACCATCCCCATCCACACCAGCTCCAGCGTGCCGCCCACCAGCAAGCCGGTGTAGACATCGCCCAAAATCAGCCCCACCAGCGGCCCCATCACCACCGGCCGGTGGAAATGGGTCAGGCCGTCGAACAGGTCCACCCCCGCCAGCCCGGCCAACAACGCAATCAATAACGCATCCGTCAACATGCTTTCCCCCTGGCTCAAAAGAGCAGTTTGCCGATCGCCTCGCCCGCCTCATCCGGCACCCGGCGCACTTCGCACTCCACGCCCAGCGCTGCTAACGCGCGAAACGCGGCCACGTCGCCGTCGTCCAGCGACACCGTTTTGTGCACCTGCCGCTTCCCCTCGGCGAAGTGCATGTTGCCGACGTTGACGAAACGGATCGGCACCCCGCCGCGCACCAGCGTCAACACATCCTGCGGCGTTTTGCACACCAGAAAAATCTTCTGCCGATCCGCCGCCTTGTGGATCACGTCGATGGTTTTCTGCAGCGTGAAGTAGCGGGTCTGCACCCCTTCCGCCACCACCATGTCCATCAGGTTCTGCTGCACCGGATCGGCGGCGGCCTCGTCGTTGGCCACCACCACCAGGTTGGCGCCGAGGGTGTTGGTCCAGGTCACGCCCACCTGGCCGTGCACCAGGCGATTGTCGATGCGGGTCATTAAAATGTTCGGCATGTCAGCGGCCCTCCGGGTAGCAGGCGGCGTGGTAATCGTCGAGCACCTGCGTCACTTTATGCAGCACCCACTCTTGCGGATCGGCGCTCAATTCGCCGGCGTTCAGCGCCCGCGCCTGATCCGGCAGGTACTGGCTGAGCAGCGCCAGCGGCGCCGGGCTGCGGCGCAGGTTGTCCAGCAGCCCGTCGACCGCCTGCTGCACCTGCGGCTGCGGCCAGTAGTAACGCACCCGATCGCTCAGGCTGTAGTGGCGATCGAGGTACTGTTGGTGCGGCGTGCCGTGGTAGTAGCGGCTCCACTGCTGCGGCTGCTCGCGCATCACCTGCTCCAGCGTGGCGCACAGCTGCGCCGACTGGCGCTCCCCCAGCCATTCACGTTCGATGCGATCGAGGGCGAACAGCGCTTCGCGCAGCGCGAAGGTCAGCGCCGGCCCCACCTTCAGGATGGCGAAGTGATCGCGCACCAGTTGGCGGTAGGCCTGCGGCGGCTGATAGTCCGTGGAGTGCGCTTCATAGATCATGCCCGGCTGGCGTTCGATGAAATGGCTCAAGGCGTCGGCGCGCTGCGGCTGATAGCGTTCGACGCGGTGGTGATCGAACTCGACGCCCGGCTGCACCACCAGCGCGATGGTTCTCTGCCAGGCATCGTTCAGCTCGGCCTGTTGCCAGGCGATACGGTGCGTTTCCAGCGTTTGCGCCACCGCCTGCGGCGTGGTGACCTGCAGGCTCGCCAGCGCCTCCTGCGCGCCGCCCGGCACCGGCACTTCGGTGCCAATCACATAGACCGGCGCTTCGCCGCCGCTCTGCATCCAGGCCCGCTCCGCCACCGCGCACAAGCGCGCCGCACGCTCGGCGACCGTGGCATCCCCCAGGGGCGAGGGATCGCCGGCGCACGACATGGAACAATCGAGGTGAATCTTGCGAAATCCGGCGCGAACGTAATCGTCGATCAAGGTTTCCGCCAGCGCCATCGCCTCCTGAGCCGGGCGATCTTGCCAGGCGTTGGGCCCCAGGTGATCGCCGCCCAGCCACACGCGATCGCGCGCCAGGCCAACCTCATCCGCCAGATGCCACAGCGCATCGCGGAACTGGGCCGCCGTTTGGCCGGTATAGCCGCCGAACTGATTGACCTGGTTGGACGTCGCCTCCACCAATACCGGCGTGCCGCGCGCTTTGGCCTGCCGCAGCGCGGCCTTCAGAACCCAGGGATGGGCGGAACAGACGGAAAAGATCCCGACCGGCATACCGGCCTTGTGCTGCTCGACAAGCTGTAACAACTGCTGCATGAAGCCCCCATGCAGGCGCCCTGCTACCGATCGGCGATGATGACCTCTACGCCCAGCTCGGTTAACGCCCGCTCGTAATCGTCCGGAAGACGGCTGTCGGTGATCAGCCGATGGATTTGTCCGGCTTCGCGAATCATGCAAAAGCTCTTGCGACCGAATTTGCTGGCATCCGCCACCGCGATAATCTCGCGCGCCACCTCGCACATCACGCGATTGAGGTGCGCCTCACCGGGGTGAGGCGTGGTAATGCCGGCGCTCAGATCGAACCCGTCGACGCCCAAAAACAGCTTGTCGAAGCGGTACTGACGCAATTGCTGCTCGGCGGCCGGACCGTAGAGCGAGTAAGAGTTGCGGCGCACGCTGCCCCCCAGCACCATAACCTCCACCCCGTCGTTTCCCGAAAGCTCGTAGGCAATGTTCAGCGCATTGGTCATCACCACCAGATCGCGCCGCCCCTTCAGGAACGGCACGATCTGCGTGGTGGTGGAGCCGGAATCGAGGATCAGCGCATCGCCGTCGCGCACATAGCCGGCCGCCGCGTTGGCGATCAGCGTTTTGACGTCGCGATTCAACCGCCCCTTGTCCCGCAGCGGCCGATCGAAAGCGAATTGCTGATTGAGCATCGCGCCGCCGTAAGCGCGCAGCGCACACCCTTTTCGTTCCAGAAAGCGCAGATCGTTGCGGATCGTCACCGTGGATACCGCAAACTGTTTGCTGAGCTGCTCCACGCGCACGCTGCCGTGCTCGCATAACAGATCGATAATGTGTTCACGTCGCTTTGCGGTATTCACTGGCATGAGCTGCGGTCCTCAGGTTTCCGGCATCGCCGGGGAGAAGATGGCTTTCGCTCTACTGCGCAGGCATTACAGCAAAGCGAAAGCAATGAAATTGTGATCGGGCTTACAGCCCGGTTTTAGCAAAAAAACCGCCAAAAAACCTTTCGAATCGAAACGGATCGAAAAGCCCAAAAGCGGAAGGGAGAAAAAGTGAAATGCCAGGATGGGCGAGAGGCCCGGAGCGCCGAGGTGTGGGCTGCGAGGAAAGCGAAAGCGGCGCCTAGCGCGCCCCGCGCCCTGACTTTTAGTTCACTCAGTGACCAGGATCACATAATGGCAATTATCCTGCAGCCGGCGGGGGTTAACCGCCGCCATCCCGCCGGGCCATCCCCTTGTCAGCGCGCGCCATCTTCCCTACACTTGCAATCGGATACCGCCAATTTGTCGGTACGTAAGCGTTAACGTCAATCAACGCATCATGCCATGCAGCACTGATTGACTGCATGCCCTGGTGCGAGGAACCCATGCCGCAACCCGCTTCACCCCCAGCGTCCACCGCGACCCCGCGTCGCCGATTACACCGCCCCTCTCTGCTGATCGTCGGCATTATGCTGATCGCGGCCAACCTGCGCGCCGCCCTGACCAGCGTCGGCCCGCTGCTGGAACAGATCCAGCAGCAGCTGGCGTTGTCCGCCACCGCCGCCGGCCTGATCAACTCGCTGCCGCTGATCCTGTTCGCCATCCTCTCGCCATTGACTCCGGCGCTGGCGAAACGCATCGGCATCGAGCGCACCCTGGGTCTCGCCCTCGCGCTGCTGGTCTGCGGCATCGCGCTGCGTTCCCTGCCGCAAGACGCCATGCTCTGGCCGGGCAGCATCCTGATCGGCGCCGCCATCGCCTTCGCCAACGTGGTGCTGCCGACGCTGGTGAAAAGAGATTTCCCGCATCGCGCCGCCGCGATGATCGCGGCCTATGCGGCGGTGATGTCGCTGGTTGCCGCCATCGCCTCCGGCCTGGCGGTGCCGCTGGCTGCCCTGGCCGACCTCGGCTGGCGGTTCTCCTTACTGTGCTGGGGGTTGCCCGCGTTGCTGGCGCTGCTGGTGTGGCTGCCGCAGCTGCGACGCTCAGCCACTCCCGCCGCCAAAGCGCCGCAGCCGACGGAGCCACAGCGCTATCGCTCTCCCTGGGGCAGCCCGCTGGGTTGGCAAGTGGCGATGTTCATGGGGCTGCAATCGATCGCCTTCTACACCATCATCGGCTGGTTCAGCGCCTTTGCCGCCAGCTACGGCACCTCAGCTCAGCAGGCAGGTTTCGAGCTGTTCGTTTACCAGGTGGTGGCCATCGTCGCCAACTTTGTCATGGTGGTGATTTTGCCGCGCGCACACGATCAACGGGCGATAGCGCTGGGCAGCTCGCTGCTGATCTTTATCGGCGTCGGGGGATTATTGGTGCAACCCGCCAGTTCACTGGTGTGGCTGACGTTTGCCGGATTGGGGGCGGGGAGTTCGCTGGTGCTGGCGCTGTCGTTCTTTGGATTGCGCAGCCAGCATCATCATCAGGCGACGCTGCTGTCGGGTATGGCGCAATCCGTCGGTTATCTGTTGGCGGCGCTGGGGCCCACCCTATTCGGCCTGCTGCACGATCTGACGGCAGGTTGGCGTTTGCCGTTGATCGCCCTGCTGTGCCTGACCGTCTTGCAAATGCTGTTCGGCGCGCTGGCCGGCCGCCGCCGCGTGATCAGCTAACGCGGCTGCGCGATGGGGGCCGCGGCGGCTCAGAGTCGGTATCCTGCCATAAGTCTTCAATAAAGGCGCGCTGCTCATCGCTCAGCACCCATGACGGCGGAATTTTGGACTGTGCGCGACGCTCAGCGCCCTCACGGTTTTTAGCCTGCTTCTTGTTCACTAATCGCCTTCCTGCTTAACCTGCTAACTCAGTAACCAGTAAATCACGGCGGCGGTTAACAGCCAGAACAGCCCGCTACCGATAAATACACACAGCCATGCTCTACGTTTGATATCTGATCCATCCTTGCTCACCACAGCGCCCTCAACCAATAGATTAAACCATTCAAATTATGATTATTGATCTATTTTAACGATCAATAAAGTAGCTTTTTCCTATGGAAATTTAAAAAACAGCTGCCAGCCATAGGCCTGCATCACCGCCTCAGTAAGAACGGCACCGTGGATATCACTGTTATCGGCAGGCGATAACTTGTATTGATAGGCGAACGAAGGTGCAGTGTGCCATACCTTGGAAGGTCGAAATTAAACCACTGGTAAATAATTCAACTATCAATTATTTGACTGGCCGTAAGCCAAATCGGCAACAGGCAGCGCTGGAGACGGGGGAGAAAATGAAGCGATGTACTGGGATCATGCGGAGAGAAGCACCGGCCCGTTTTGGTCTCGCTCGGGCCGGCGTGAGTTAACCGATTCTGCTGACGGAATCCCGGCTGGCGTGTTCACGTTCGCTGCCGGTCAGCTCACGTAAATGGCCTGAGCGCATCTCAAGCAACCGATCGGCGTGTTCGAAATAGTGATCGTCATGGCTGATGGCAAACACCGTTTTGCCCATCGCGCGCAGCTCCGGCAATAGTTCACGATAGAAAGTGCGCCGAAATTGCGGATCCTGATCCGCGGCCCATTCATCCAACAGCAAGATATCGCGCTGTTCCGCCACCGCCAGCAGCAAAGCCAGACGTTTGCGTTGCCCCTGCGACAGCTGCGGATTGGTCACCCTGGTGCCGTCAAACTGCAGTTTGCTTTTCATATTCAACCGCTCGAGCCAGATGGCGACCAGATCCGCATCGGGTTCACCGCCTTCCGGCCCTTGCAAGCGATCGAACTGATGAAAATCGGTGAAAATCGCCGAAAACAGCCGCCGGTAGTCCGGCATATCCGCTGCGCTCTGTGCGACGCCATCCAGAACGATATGGCCGCTTACCGGCCGGTACAACCCGGTCAACAACATCGCCAGCGTTGACTTGCCGCTGCCGTTGCCGCCGATCAGAAAGACCAGCTCACCACGCCGCAGCGTCAGATTGAGCGGCCCGACGGCAAAACCGGGCTGCTGTTCGGTATCTGCATAGTGAAAAACCACGTCGCGCAGCTCCAGCGTCTGCCAGGGGCGACCAACGGCGGCAGGAAACGCCGGTTGATACTCGGCCAGGCGCAGCGTCTTCAGCTTGTTAAAGGCCACTTCGGCGCTGACCAGCGTCGGAAACGCTCCGACCGCTTGCAGTAATGGCGTGCGCAAAAACAGCAGCGTCAGTGAATAGGTGGCGGCCACCGCCGAGTCCGCCCATCCCAGACTGTTGGCCATAAAGAACACCAGCCCAATCGCGCCCAACATCATGATGTTTGACCAGTTGAGCGCGCTCAAATGGAAGGTATCGGCGCGAATGATGTGGTGGCGATAAGCTTGCGCATCGGGCTGATAGGCCTGTTCGTACAGCGCCTGCGCCCGCTTGCGGTTCAACGTCAGTTCCTTGCGGCCGTCAATCACCGATTCATAACGATGATAGAGACGTTCTTCCGACTCACGCAAACTGGCCATATGACGATAAACCCGTGATACCAGGCAGCCGCTGCCCACGACGGTCACCGCCACCCAGACTGCCGTGACCGCCAGCATTTTCGGCGATAGCCACCCCAGATAGGCCGCTGCCCCCAGGGTTAAAATCACCCCTTGTACCAGTTCAGGCAGGCGCACGAAGGCGACGGTGATATTGCGGATATCGCTGGACAGGCTGGCCAACAATGAGGCGCTGCCCAATTGTTCGAGGCGTTCAATATCGGTATCCAAAATGCGCTTCACTAACTGCCCACGCAGGCGATAGACGAAGTAATGGCCCAATGTCGTCAGCGCCAATTGCGAACCCAAGGTGACCGCTATCAACAATGCCAACAGGGCGAGAAACACCGGCAGCACGGCCAAGGCATCGCCGCCGGCATCCATCAGGTATTGATTGATAAAAGCAATGATACCGATACCTAAGCCGGCGCTGGCCATGGTCAACGCCATGACAGCCAGAAATGGCCAACGATACTGGTGATAAACCACCCGTAGCAGTTCCATGAAAAAACCTCTGAAGTCGCGATCTGGCAGGCATTGTAAGCGGCGTGAGAATGAGATCAAGACGAATTCTCAACACAGTTTATCAAGCACCGTTCTGAGAGAGGCGGTATCCCCGTGGTCATCTGACGGTGGCAAAATTTCCATACGGCTCTTACAGGACGCTCAATATTCGCTGATTAAATAGCTTCCCGAAATAAATTAAATAAACATATATTAATCAAAAAGCCATTCACTTAAAAAATAAAACAATAAAAACCCATGCATTCACAAATGAAATTATTTATTTTCTTTGCCGCCTATTATGTTCCAATGCTTTAATAAAGCGTCATAATAGAAATCGCCAACATCTAAGACGCAGGAAAGGAAAATGAAAAAAAGGAAATTTCTTAGTCAGGTTGAAATTGAGCAACTGATTGCCGCTGTGAATGAAGGAAAAAATAGCATTCGAGATCGTTGTTTACTATTAATGTGCTTTATTCACGGCTTGCGGGTTAGCGAACTGCGTGCATTGCGCCTTCAGGATATTGACCTTACCTCCAATAGGATCCATATATCCCGGTTGAAAAATGGGTTTTCCGTTCAGCACCCCATTCAACCGCGAGAACGGCAGGCGCTGTTAAACTGGCTGGCCCAACGGGCGAACTATCCTGACGCTGAAGCGCCATGGCTATTCCTGTCGCGCCACGGCGGGCAGATATCACGTCAGCAGCTCTATCGGTTGATGAGAATGTATGGCGAGATGGCCGGCATTAGCGTTCAGGTCCATCCTCACATGTTGCGACATTCCTGCGGTTACGCCCTTGCGGATAAAGGGATCGATACGCGTTTGATTCAGGATTATTTAGGGCACAAAAATATCCAGAATACGGTGATTTACACCGCGACCAACGTAGAGCGATTCCGCACGATCAACATTTAACCTCACGACGAGAATAATTACGCAGCCCCGTCCTCCGTTAAACAACACATCGAGTGCTATGCAATATTCAGATGGGAGAGGCAGCCCGGCACGTCATCAACGGCCTACTCAGCAATATTTTAACGCCGAGCTGCTTTTCATGCATCGGCGCCAGGGATAGGCCATACTGGGTAAGCTTTTAACGGCAAGCCTGCCGATAAATCATAGCCCATACCGTTTCATTAAAGGTTAGGTGCCCTTTGACCATTTCCCCCCCAATTGCCGCGTAATATTGCCGTGCAGAGAAAACAGTTCGCTGTCATTCTTCACCTGCAGTTTACGCATGGCGCTGCATTTATGCGCGCTGATCGTCTTGATGCTGCGCCGTTGCAACTCGGCGATTTGCCGCAGGCTCATTCCGTTGAACAAAAAGGCCAAGACGTCGCTCTCACAGCGGGTCAACTTTCGCGTTGCCGCCTCCTCTCCGCTAACGGAGGGCGCCAGAAAAGCGCCTATCTGCGGGCTCAACACGCGTTCCCCAAGCAGCACGCGATTAAAAAACTCCGCCACCAGCGGCAAAGCGTCATCTCTGGCTACGATGCTGATATTGGGCTGGTTCAACAGACGCCCCACCTCTTCTGCATTCTGGCAGCGGGTATAGACGATCACCCGCAATTCGGGCAACTGCGTGCACAAGGCAAGCAACGTTTCCCTGCCCTGAGCGACCGTTTCATCTTCACCATCCATCTCGCTAATCAGCACGTCAGCCTGCTGATAGACCACGCTATCCGCCACCGCGCGGACGCTGGTTTCCTTTACGACGACTTTTGCCTGGGTTGGCAGCGTTTTTAAAAAACTCGTCAACCCCTCCAGCGTTAATGGGCATCTGTCCATTAATGCTATGTTCAGCGGCTGCTGACGCCATGAATGCATAATCTGCTCCTATGCTTGCTTACCCCAGAGGCATCGCACGCTTGCCTAGCGAACAAAAGACGAACCTTGCGCAGCCATCCATTTCCCCTGAAGATACAATTCCCCATCGCTGTGAAATCCCAACTTCAACATCGCATTGCGTTTATGCGTGCTGACGGTGCGAATATCACGGCACATCGTTAACGCCACGCTGGTCACGCTTTTGCCGGAAAACAACTGGGTCAGCACATCCAGTTCCTTCGCCGTCAGAGGCTTGTCGGCTGTCGCCTCATGCAATTGACGCTGACGCACCCGATGGCTGAAACTGCTGCAGCCCGCCAAGACCTGTTGGACGCAATGAGTCAACGCAATGGCCGGCTCTTGCTTCAACATCAGGCCGCGGATGCCGGATGCGATCAGTTGCCGCAGCAGCCTAGGCTCATCCAATGCCGTACAAATAATTATCGCGGTGTCCGGCGAGCTTTCACGCACATCGGCAATCAGCCTGAAGCCGTCCAATACCAATTCTGATTTGCCGCACAAATCCATCACCAGTAAACGATGCGTGTGCTGAGTGAATAAGGCTCTCAGCGCCACCAGGTTCGTCACCTGTCGAACGTTGTCGGGCTGTAGACCGCAGGACTCAATCAATCGGTTTCTCATCCCCAACGCCGTGAGGGGGCAAGGTTCCATGATAGCCACGGCCCCCGTCGCCGCATTGCCGGCCGCCAAGGTTGTTCCATAGGGATAATTAATATTCATATCATCACCTTAAATCTGTCGTTAACCTTCCATCTAGGGCAGCCCTTTGTCTACTGATAGACGAAAGTGACCTGCAGAGCCCCTTCTATCGAACCGGGCGTTGAACCGCCATTGACGCTGAATGCCCGCGCCCGCAAATTGAATTTGGCTTCATTCGTCGCCCGATTAACTAACTGGGCCATACTCTTGCCATTGCCCAGGTTTGCCCCCTGGCTATTTTGCAATTCAATTTGCACTCGGCGAGAACTGCCGGTGCTTTTGTACAAGCTGGCACCTTCATCCGCAGCCGTTCCGCTGAAGGTTGCGACGACCGACGTGGTGGTGCTTGGGCAGTTTTTTAGCGTCAAAGGGAACTCCACCCACGGGCTAAAGGCACCGGAGGTCGCCAGTACGGCGGCAGAAATATCGTCCCCCAGATTGACCGAAACCGTGCCGTTCGCGCCGTCGATTTCACAGGGTGCCGCTTTGATGTTGCCGGTAATCACTATTTTTGATACGGCATACGCCGACGGCATCGCCAGGAGAAACAGGCCCGCCAGCGCCAATTTGCAGCCAATACCGCTAAAAACCTTCCCCATAATCTGCTCCTTCTCGTTAAACGCCGGGCCCCCGGCGTGCTACCGTTGAAATATCCGTTATTGAATTTCTGCCTGAATGGTCGCCGTTGCATTGAACTGCCCCACGGCAGGAGGTCGGCCGGTGGTGTTGATCGGATATACGCTGATCCGTGAGCTGCCACTCTGGTTGGGATATTGGAAGTTATCGATCGGCAAGCGCCCGCTCTGAGGCCGAATAACATTGCCCTGCATATCCTTAATCATCACGCCAATGTCGCGATTGCTGGTCTTCAGAGCCTCGGGCATGCTGCCGTCCGCCTCACCGCGAAATGACAGGCTGACCTTGACGCCGGCGGAAATATTGCGGCAAGCCAGCGTCAGCGTTCTCTCTTCTGGCGTGACGCCGGACGCCATCGCCCCCTTGGTTTGAATATTCGACGTCAAGATATCGCCAAAATCGATCGTGACCGTTTGCGGACTGATTTCACAGCTCTGCGGCACGGTGACGGTGCCGCTCATGGAGATAGTGGAGACCGGCACATCGCTTTTCACCCCGTTCACCACGGAGACGTAGGTGTCTACCAAGCGGGTGCTGGGGATTGTGGTCACGCCAACGAAAGGGCGGCGGAAATACAGATGAATTCGCCCGTGAGCACCGCTGTTGTAGGGCGTGCTGGCACAGGATTCGTCATCACCATCCATATCGGTCTTAAAGTTAGACTCATTGGTGAACGGTGCGGCAATAAACGCGTTGCGATACCCCGCAACGAAAACTTCGCTGGCCACGCCCAGGTATTCATTCAACGCGTAATACGTTAATCCCCCGCTGCTGAATACCGGCTCGCTCAGCAGCATTTTGGCGGTGACATAAGACGCCGTACGCGTCTGACATTCGCACTTCACCCGATAAGAACCGGGCAAATTCCAGTTGCCGCCGTCAGCATTCTTAATAATCCGCCCCACCACGTTTTGTGACGGGTCGGTTAAAACCGGGGAAAAAAGGAATGAAAACCCATGGGTCCCCGAAATAGGAACACACTGCCCGAAAGCCGCCTGCACCTGTGGTGCGCCCAACGTTGCGCACGCCAATAGCCCACCGACAATGATCCCTCGTTGAATCGATATTCCTGTCGCCATCATATGCACCTTATAAACACTGCCCGTTAACGAGGCGAATCCCACCGCTCTCGGGCTGATTAGCCAATTGATAGTTGGCCTGACATTGCTGAGCCGCGTCATTGCCCCACTTAACCCGCAACCGCCCGCTATCCGCCAGGCCAGCCAGATAAACCTGGCCGCCATCACCGACGATGGCTGCATTGTCAGAGGGGCTGTTGAGAGTGCTGACGGTGGCGCCGAACGGCACCGGAGCGCCGCTGCGCGTCAGCAAGGTCAGCAACACACGGGCACCGACGTCCGGATTAAAGCGGGCGCGCACCACGGCGCCGCGAGTTGGGATCACCGTTTGGCTACTCAGCGTCATGTCAACGTCCTCTGCGAAAGATTCACCGTCCAATCCGACGATGTTGCGCCGGTAAGGCGTCAGGTAAGGCACAACCGCATAGCCGCGCCAGTCGGTGCTGACTCCGGTCTGGTTCAGGACATTCACCCCTGAAGCACCAGGCGCCTGCACCAACGCCACCGTATCGCCCAGCGGTTGGGAAAGCGTGATGCCGTTTTGGTGCACCAGAACGCCGCCCTGCACGCCGTAGTTCACCTGCCGGCGATGGCGATCGTAGCCGTACCCCAGGTTCAACTCGGCGAGAGAGCCTTTATAATCCGCCTGAATATTGCCGTTCGCCCCCACATCCCTGCCGGTATAGCCCTGGCTGATGCTGTAGTTCAGGTTGTTTCCCGGCAACGCCGTACCGCTCAACCCAAGGTTGTTGCTGGTGGCACCATTGCGACTGGCGTTCATACTGTAGGTGGCATAGCTGCCCGGCAGCCATTTGCTGAGCGGTACGCTGACGTTGAAAGCCACGATATGGTCACGAATACTGCTGCGATTGCCGTTACTGTCGTAACCGTTCTGGTTGAACGTGTAATTCAGCCCGTAACTGACCGCTTCCCAGCTGTTGTTGTAGCTGAGGCTGACAGACTGCGAACGGCGATTGTTATCCCAGTAGTCTTCGTTAAACAGGCTGAGCGACAGCGTTCCTCCCCGCTCCCACAGGCTTTGGCTCATCGTCAGCTCGGCGCGGCTCTTCTTGTGATCGCTATAGACGGCGCTGTTGCCGCCATAGCTCTCCAGCGCCTCCTGCAGGCTATAAAAGCCGCGCGTGGAGTAGCGGTAACTGGCCAAACTAAAGTTGGTGCCGGTTTCAATGAAGTTTTTACCGTAACGCAGACGCCATGATTGCCCCTGTTCCTTCGGCCGGGTTTCCTGCTTGGTCCAGGCTTGGGTGACATCGGCAGACAGCGCGCCTACCGCCCCCATGTTCTGCCCCCATCCCAGCGCCAAAGACTGATATTTACTGGCCGCCTGCACGCCGCCATACAACGTGGCCCCCCAAGGCAAACCGTAGATCCCGGTTGCCTGGCTGAACGGGCGTTCATCAACGCCGCCGCTGTATGACCGGTATTTCCCGCTGGTCAGGCTGTATTTAAACCGCCCTTCGCGCTGCAATACCGGCACCACGGCGTACGGCACCACAAAATGCTGCTCCTGGCCGTCTGCCTCACGCACGTTTACATTCAGGTCGCCGCTGCCACCCGTGGGATACAGATCGGAAATTTCAAACGCCCCCGGCGGCACATAGCTTTGATAAATCACGTAGCCGTTTTGCCGGATTATGATTTGCGCATTCGTGCGTGCGATCCCGCGCACTACCGGCGAGTACCCTTTCATGCTGTCCGGCAGGATATCGTCCTCAGAGGCCAACTGCCCGCCGCGGAACTGCACGCTATCGAACACATCGCTGGATGTTGTGCTGTCACCCAGGGTCAGGCGGCTTTGCAACGCAACGATATCGCGCTGCAGGTAGGTATTGATTGAGCGCCAGGAAGAAGAACCACCGGAGTAATGATTCCAGATCGAATAGTTACGCAGGCGCCAGGCCCCCCAGTTGATGCCCGAGCGCAGATTGAGGTAATAGTTATTGTTGTTTTGCCGTTCGCTGGCGCGCATCTGGCTATTGGCGCCGCTGAAATTGTAATTGACCAACAGCGCCGGTATGCCGGAATCCCATTTATCCGGGGAAACGTAGTCGCGCGCATTCAAGCGCAGCGCCGCCTGCGGGATGCTCAAATTCAGCCTCAACTGATTGAACAGGAATGTCGAAGAGGCTTGTGGAATGGCCTGCGCCAAATTGACGCAACTCTCCCCAGGCACCATCGCAGGAAACATGGCAACCCTCACGCCCAATTCAGCCAATTTTTCAGTGCTGAAACAAGGTTGCAGCGTTTGTTTACCGCCGGCTCCCGGCATAAGCCGGAACTCGACGTCAAGGCTGTCTATCTGTTCGCCGTTCAGGTAAAGGTCGACCCGATAGTTCCCGGGCGCCTGGCTGCTGTTCTCCTCAAATACGGAGAGATCGGCGCCGCGCAGCGCCGGATTATCGATTTCCAGCAACGCCGGGTTGAAATAATCGCGCGCATAAGCCGTGCCGATCGGGCTCAGCAGCACCACCTGGCAAGATATCAGGCCGGCAAGAACCGATCGCGCCCCTGGTAAACCAATGCAATTCGGGTTATTCATCCTTTTAACTCCCTGTCCCGATTGGCTCGGCCCGACGAAAAGCCAGGTAAGCCGAACACCTGCTCCAGCGTTATTCCGGAGCAAAAAACACGTACTGCAGCCCGGTTATAATGTGCTGGTGAAGGTCTGGCCGGTGCCGCCATAGTCATTGATGATTTGCCAGCTCAGACCGCCTCCTGCGCCATTCGCCGTCGGCAACGGGAAACTGGCGCTTGCCTGCGGTGCTACCATGGTGTTGCCGGTAATGGCGCGGCCATTCAGCTTCAAATTGAAAAAGGTGAGGTAGTAGGGTGAAGGGTTGGTCACCTGCAGACGATCGCCACTGCGCCGCCACGTCACTTTACCGGCCGCCTCCTCCAGATTGCCGGTGAGCCCCTGCGGGCGGTAAATCAACTTGATACGGGTCTTGATGGCGATTTGCAGGGTATTTTCTTTCTTTTCCACCGAGGGGATCGCCTTCACATTCAGCCAATACAGCGACTCTCTGTCCGTCGGTAAATTGCCGCCCGCACGTACCACGCGCAGCAGGTTATTTTGGCCGCCATCCAAGCGAAATAGCGGCGGTGTAATGATAAAAGGCGCTTTCGCGCTATCGCCTTCTTGCGCATCAACCCAGGATTGGATCAGATAAGGCATCGCATCCGGATTACTGATATTCAGAGCAGACTCTTTTTTGCCGCCGTCGTAGATCAGGCGCGTTCCCCCCACGACTACACCGGCCCGTACCGGAGTCCAAAGCGTCATCAGCAACGCCGCCGTCAGCACAAAGTATCCCGCTTTCATTCTCTTTCTTCCCGTTTCCATCACCGATGAATAAGAGCCAGAGAACACGCTCTCTGGCTCATTTTTCTAACTGTTCCGCCGCCGTAACGGCATGGCCTTACTGATAAACGATGGTGAAGTTGGCCGTAGCGTTGGCGCTACCGACGGAAACGTTGTCATAAGCGAAATAGCGCGCAACAAAGCCCAGAACGTTGTCTTTGTTCTCGGCCAGGGTATAGACGCGGGAATCGTTGCCGATATTTAACACGTTGCTGCCGTCGTCCAGCAGTTGCACGCCAATGCCGCCCGCGACCCCGGCGGTGCCGGCGCCGGTCAGTTGCAGCAGCCCGGACTGCCCCTGCACCTGAGTGCCGTCAAAACGCACGGTGGCGCCGGTGACGGTGGCCGGGCAATTTTTCAGCACCAGATTGAACGCCTTGGCGCCGGCGGTTTTGGACAGGGTGAACGCATCTTTGGCGATCTTGCCCAGAGCGACCTGCTTGTTTTTGGAATCCGCATCGACGGTGCAAGACTGATCGGTGATGGTGCCAGTAATATTCAGCGCGCCGTCGGCGGCAAATCCAGAAGTGGTAAATGCGGACGCGGTCAATATAGCTACAGCCAACAGATTCTTTTTCATCCTACTTTCCTTAAAATTATGCAAAATGTGCATGGGTTTATTTCCGACATATCCTTAATGTCATTCCTTTTATTTAGTTCCATGAATGGGAAACGTCTTAAGCCAAGTTGATTGATGGATTCTGGCTTATTCACCCAAACGATTCATTTTGAACTAAAGTGACTCCTTTGGATTTTTAAACCAATAAACAGACATTTGTCAGAATTTAAAACCAACCAATTGATGAATAACTGATAAATCAGACTAAAAAACCGAGGTGATAACGCAGTGATTTAAACTCGTGGGGTTTTGAGTAGGATTTTACTTAGATTTTCAGGGATGACACAGCATGCACAAAAAACACAACACATTGTTTTTAAATGATATTTATCTTTATCCTGGAAAGAAGGCATGGGAATATTGACATTGTTTTTACGCGTCCTTACAGTATGTTTCAGTTTAGTTCAAAGTGACTCCTTAACGTTATTAACTTAAATCACACTTACCAAATTTCCTTGAAGCGCTGCGCATTGCTGGCGGTATAAATCACCGTATTCTGGATATTTCGGTGCCCGAGGTAATCCTGAATTAAACGGGTGTCGACACCGCGATCCGCCAATGCAAATCCGCAGCCATGCCGCAGCATGTGCGGGTGCGCATTGACCTCCAATTTAGCCACCTTGCTGTAATGGCGAATCAACCCGTAAATACGTTGACGCGACAGGCGGCCGCCGCGATTGGAAAGAAACAGCCACTCCTGATCGGCCCAGCGGTGCCGCTGACGTTTATCCAACCAGCGCCGCAAACATTGTCTTTCGCGCAGATAAAGCGGATGCACGGTGGAAAAACCATTTTTCAACCGATGCACATAGATATTACCGCCTTCCAGATCGATATCCGACAAACGCCATCCCCCTATTTCACTGGCGCGGCACCCATGAATAAAACACATATAAATCAAACAATAATCGCGTTCTGGATTCTTTCCATGCAGCGTGACCTCAAGCAGTCTCTCCACTTCAGAAGGCGTCAGATGTTTACGATTAGACATACAACCTCATTACTTTGATAGGAAAAATGTGGCTGTCATTTTCCTTTTACATCACCACAATGGACACTCAGGGCTGCCCCTGACATATGGATAGGTTCCTGCATCCAGCGCGGAGTATAGCGGATTTGCCGAATGCGAACAGCGCGACAACCGTTATTCTCGCGGCCATCAATCGCCCCTGAGAATCGCTATCATGAATAATCTGCGCAGCTTTCCGGCCGTATCATAAATAATGAGGCCGCACTGCCCCTATTTTCTTTAGCTTACATTATCACTTACAAGCGCGATGTAGAGTGAGATTGATAAATTAACCGGCAAAACAAAGAATATTCCTAAAAAATATCGCCACATAATTAACACTCATCATTCATAACGCCGCCAAGGGTTGAATAAAAAAACGCCATCACTGGCTCATATTAACCTGACAGATAAGCATTAATATTTATGGATATCGATAACTGAGTGAAGCAGGATGCGAAAAGAATGGAATGGACGTTACAACAGACGAAAAACCCAGGCCAGACCCTAGCAAGCGATCGCCTGGGGGGATGAAATTATTGACGGGTTATCAGGTGGCACAATTCGCCGAGGGTCAATTCAGGATGCTCGATAAGCATTTCCGCAGTGAGCGTAATGCCGAATTCTCGCCGAACCAACAACATCAGCTCCATATAATCCAGGCTGTCCAACCCAAGCTGCTGTAGCGGCATATCCGCCGACAGCAGCGTTCTCTCCAGCCCTCGGGCTTCATGCAACATGCCGCAAATCGTCTCATATAACCGATGATATTTTTCCATGCGTTCTACCGTTATTCATAGTGATTGCCAAATACCAGCGCCGCATTGGCGCCGCCGAAACCGAAACTGAGGCTCATGACATTACGCAGACGACCATGCCGATGTCCTTCGCGAATATAATCGAGATCGCATGCGGGATCGGTTTCGTGCAAATGGCAGGTCGCTGGCATCATTTGCTGCTGTAACGCTTGCAGGCAGACGATCGCCTCAAAGCTGCCGGATGCGCCAAGCAGGTGCCCGGTATAAGATTTCGTGCTGGAAATCGGTGTGCGATAGGCATCGCGCCCCAGCGCCGCCTTGATCGCCTCGGTTTCGTTCACGTCGTTTTGCAACGTAGACGTGCCATGCGCATTGATATAGTCGATTTCATGGCTGCCGAGCCCCGCCTGCTCCAAGGCCCGTCGTAGGGTTTTCACCTTGGCCTGAGGATCCTTCGACGGCGCGGTAAGATCAAAAGCGTCTGAAAAGTTGCCGTATCCTTTGATTTCGCCCAAAATCGTCGCACCGCGCGCTAAAGCCGCTTCCCGTTCCTCAAGGCATAATACGGCGGCCCCTTCCGCCAGGACGAAACCGTTGCGTTCCCGGCTAAACGGGCAACTGGCTTTGGTGATATCCTTTTGCTCCCGGCTCAACAAACGCAACGCATCCATATTCCAGATCGCGCCGTTGCCGCGCAGCGACTCCGAGGCACCGGCCAGCATCATTGAAGCGCGGCCGCTGCGTATCACCTCAAACGCATCGCCAATCGCGATGCCGCCGGTCGCGCAGGCCGCCGCCGGCGAGCCTTGATAGCCCCGTAGCAACCAATGCTGGCCGCATATGGCGGTCGCGATATTGGGCATCGCGTGAAAACAGCCAAACAGCTGCCCCAGCCCGGATTGCAGATAGTCCGCATTGTTTTGCATGATCTCATCCTGGCCGCCCCAGCCGCTGCCGATAATCGCTCCGCACTCCAACGACGAATAAAAGTGCGCGGGCCCCACAAAACTGGATGAAAACGCCATTTCGATCGCCTCCGCGGCGGCGGCAAGCGCCAGTCTGGCGAATCTGGGCAAGCGGCGGCTTACCCGTGCGGCAACGCCCTCCAGCGGCGGTTCGGCCTCCAGCAAAGCAAAAAAGCGCGCGTGGATCCCCGCCGCCGATTTATCGTGATAACGATAGGCCAGACGGCTGGCCATGATAGCCTGCCAGCTTTGCTGCGCGTTGCCCCCCAGCGCGGTGACGGCACCGTAACCGGTAACCACTACGCGTCTTGTTTTCTCCATGCTTATTCTCCTTGCCCGGATGCGAAAGCCTCGTTGCCGCCCAGCGCCAGCCAGAGTTGCATCGTGGCGTTCAGATAGCGGAATTGCAGTGCCGACAGCGAATTCTCGCTGGCCAACACCGCCTCTTGCGCATCCAGCAGCGTTTGCAGCGCAACGGAACCAGCCTGATATTGATGTCGCGCCAACGCCACGGCTTGTCGACTCATCGCCAGATGCCACCGCTGATTGCCGATTTGCCGCTGTGCTTCCAGGCGTTGTCTCATGGCGTTGTCCACATCGGCCAGCGCACGGTAGACCGCATCGCGAAATTGAATCTCCGCCCGCTGCGCCTGCAACGCCGCTTTGTCGCTGGACAAGCGCATCTTGCGCCATTCGATAAACGGCAGCGTCAACGTGGCGCCCAGCGAGCGAGAAGGTTCACTGAACCACTGGCGGAAAAGTCCGCTGCCGGCATCCAACCCGGCCTCCAGGCTCAGCGCCGGATAAAAACTCAATCTTGCCGCCTCGGCACCGGCCAGCGCCGCTCTCAGACGGCGTTCTGCCGCCTGAACATCCGGCCGGCGCGCAATCACCCACGCCGGCTGACGCTGCGCGACAGCTACCTCGTCAAGCGGCAACGAACGCCGTTCGCTATAGCGCAGCAGCGGCGATCGCCCGAACAACAGTGCCAACGAGTTACGCGCATCTTCCCGCTGCCGCTCCAGCTCATGCAGCTGATTCTTTCGCGCCAACAAGCTTTGCTCCGCCTGCAACAGCTCGAATCGGCCAACGTCGCCAGCGGTGTGACGTGCCGCCACCAGCCGCAAAGTTTCACGCGCGATCGCCAGCGCCTGTTGCTGATGGAGGACTTGCTGATTCAAGTCGGCAATCTGCCAGTACCCGCGCGCGGTAGCACCGATCAAGGTCAACGCGGTATTGCGCCGTTCCAACTCCGAGGCGACGGCCAGCCATTCGGCCTGTTCGCGAATGCGCGCCAGCTTGCCCCATAAATCCAGTTCATAGCTCAGAGAAAGCCCTGCACGGTAGCTTTCCTGCGGCGTAGACGCGCCCCGCAACGCTCGGGTATTGCGGCCGCTCAGGCTGGCGGTGAAATCCGGCGTCAAGTTGCCCTCCGTTAATCCGGCCTCCAACATGGCCTCGCGCCACTGCAATCCGGCCAGCGCCAAATCCTGATTCGCGATCAGCACGCCATCGATCAGCGAGGAGAGTTGCGGATCATTGAAGTTTTCCCACCAGGCGACACCCGCCCGCAGCGAACCGGAACGCTCATCGACCACGCGCCACTGCGGCGGCAACGACGGTGGCGCCGTGGCGTCGATCGGCCGCCCTCCGCAGGCGCTCAGCGACAGCATCACCAGCCCACAAACCCAAAGTCGTCTCATTCTCGCGCCAGCGCCTCCACCGGCTGCAGGCGCGCGGCGGTGCGAGCGGGAAAGAACCCGAACCCGACACCGATCAACGCCGAAAATCCGCAGGCCAGCAGCAACGGCGGCCAGGTAAAGATCATCGTCACCTGCGGCGCCAATCCGCTCAGAACCCCTTTGACCAGCGCGGCGCAGGCGATCCCCAACACGCCTCCCAGGCTGCAGATCACCACCGCCTCAATCAAAAATTGCCGCATAATGTCCTTCTCGGCGGCGCCCACCGCCAATCGAATACCGATCTCATGGGTCCGTTCCGTCACCGAGACCAGCATGATGTTCATCACCCCCACACCGCCCACCAGCAGCGAGATGGCGGCAATCGCGGTAATCAACAGTTGCATGGAGCCTGAGGCGCGCTGAATGGATTGCGTCAGTTGATCGTCGGTCATCGTGAAGAAATCACGCCGCCCGTGTTCTACGATCAAACGCCGGGTCGCATCCCGCCCCGCCTCTTCCAGCGTCAGTTTTTCATTCACTCGCATCACAATGGATTCCAGCGGCATATCGCCGGCGATGCGGCCGGTCAGGGAGGTATAGGGCAGCCAGGCAAGCGGTTGAGAGCCGGCGTATTGAGCGCCGCGGCGCTGCGCGACGCCGATCACCCGATAAGGCACGCCCGCGATCAGCACTACCGCGCCCAACGGATCTTGCCGGGAAGCAAACAGCGCCTGTTTCAGCAAGGGATCAATCACCGCTACCGGTGCGCGCTCACTCAGATCCTGCGCGGTAAACAGGCCGCCGGAAAGCAGGCGAATGCCCTGCGTGCGGAAATACCCTTCGCCGACGCCCATCACGGCAAGCGGCACCTGTTTGCCTTCGCGAACGGCCAGCAGTTGGGTGCCGATCACCGGCGAAACGCTGTCGACGTAAGGCAGCGCCGCCAATAATGCGGCATCCCGCTCGCTCAGTGAGCGCGCAAGGTCGGGCCGCGGTTTCTCCCACCCGAGGCCTGGGCGAATCTCCAGCGTGCTGGTGCCAAGCTGGCTGATTTCCTTGAGAATATTACGCCGCGTGCCTTCTCCGATGGCGATGGCGGAGACCACCGCCGCAATGCCGATAATGATGCCGAGCATCGATAGCAATGCCCGAACCCGGTGCCCCAGCAATGCCCGCCAGGCCATGCCGACGGCCTCTTTCAACGCCGCGCCCGGCGCCATGCGTTTCAGCGGCGCCGCCAGCGGTCGTTCGAACGTAGAGAGATGTCGAGAGGCTTCATGGCGACGATCCGCCACGATCTCGCCGTCGCCGATCTCAATGATCCGCCGCGCCTGTTCGGCGATCCGCCGATCGTGTGTCACGATGACGACGGTATGCCCGATAGCGTTCAGCTCGTGCAAAATGGTCATCAACGCCTGACCGCTGGCGCTATCCAGCGCACCTGTCGGTTCGTCGGCCAAAATAATTTCCGCGCCGTTCATCAGGGCGCGAGCAATACTGACCCGCTGCTGTTGCCCACCGGAAAGCTGCGCCGGGCGATGACCGCCGCGCTGCGCCAACCCGAGCCGGGCCAGCAAATGCGCTGCCCGCAGGCGGCGTTCGGCGGCCGGCATGGCGGTATACAACGCCGGGATCGCCACATTCTCACCGGCGGTCAGATAGGGCATCAGGTGATAGCGCTGGAAGATAAAGCCGATATGCCGGCTGCGAAGCTGCGCCAGGCGATCGGCGTCGGCTTGCCCAATAGCCACCCCGTTGATGTGCACGTCGCCCTGAGAAGGTTTGTCCAGACAGCCGATAATGTTCATCAACGTCGATTTCCCGGAACCGGAGGCGCCGACGATAGCGACCATTTCCCCCCGTTGAATGCTCAGGGAAATGCGCTTGAGGACCGCAATTTTCTGCTCCCCCGCCTGAAACTCGCGCGAGACGTTATCCAACGCAATGATGGGAGCGGTGTTAACTGACATCAGCGCCCTCCTCCACATCAGGCTGTTGCTCCAGCAGCACCTGCTCTCCTGCGTTCAGCCCTTCCAACACTTCGGCATAGCGGCGATCGCGGGTGCCGATACGCACGCGGCGCACCACCGTTTGCCCGCCTTCCAGCACCTTGACCTGATAGCTTCCTTCATCCAATGCCGCGCCCAGCGCAGCCATCGGTACCCGCACCACCCCCTGTGCGCGTTCGGTCATGATGAATACCTGCGCCGTCATCGAGGTGCGCAATCGACGCTCGCCGTTGGCGACGGCAAACACGCCGTTGTAATACACCGCCGCCGTTTGCTGGCTTGAATTCCTGCCCAGCGGATCGGTTTCCAGCGCCTCCGCCGGCGCCTGCTGTATCGCCCCCATGGCCCCCTCATAGCGGCGGCTGGGATCGGCGGCGACGTAAAACCACAGCGGCTGCCCCGTCTTCACCTGCAAGATGTCATTTTCCGATATGCGGGTATGCACCATCATCGTATCCACGTCTGCCATCACCAAAATGGTCGGCGCACTTTGCGACGAGACGATGGTTTGCCCTTCCTGGGTAACGATGCCCAGCACTTCGCCGTCGATAGGGGCGGTAATACGGGTAAAAGCCAGATTGGCCCTGGCGGTTTCCTGCGCCACTTCGGCCTGGACGATCTGCGACTCGTTCACTTTCAGCTGCGCCAGTTGCGCGTCGTGCTGTGCCTGCGCTTTTTCCAAATCGCTGGCCACGCCGGCGCGGTCTCGCGCCAGCGCTCTTTGCCGCTTCAGCTCCAGCTGGTACTGCTTCAGCTGTGCCTGGCTCGCCAGTTTCTGTGCCTGCGCGCTACGTAATTCGGCCTGTGACTTGCGCAGTTCGTTAAGCTGCAGCGTCGGATCGATCTCGGCCAACAGCTGCCCCTGGATCACCCTGTCACCCTGTTTGACATACAGTTTTTTCAACTGCCCGTTGACCTGTGCGCCCACGTTCACCTGCCGAAGCGGTTTCAGAATCCCGGTCGCCAACACGCTTTTTTCGATGTCCCCGCGCTCGACGCGCGCCGTTTGCGGTGGTTGCGTTTCAGGGGGCCGATTCAGCAACGACAGCCCGCCAACCACCGCCGCCAAAACGACCATCGCCAACGCCACTCGCCGCCAGCGTCTCTTTCCGGGCACCTCACTCCACCTCTGCACAATCATTCATCCTGGCGTCGTCGGTGGATTCAGGCACCAGCCGCCCCTGCGACATGCGCAAGACCCGATCGAATAACGGCAACAGCCGCGGATTATGGGTGACCGTCACCAGGGTTTTACGGTTTTCACGGCAATGCGCCACCAGAGCCGACATCACCGCCGCCGCAGTCTTTTCATCCAGATTCGCCGTCGGTTCGTCCAGCACCAACACCGGGCAACGGCTGTACATGGCGCGCGCCAGCAACAGACGCTGCCGCTGCCCCAGCGACAGCCCGGCATGGCTCTCCCGCACCAGGGCGTTCACGCCCCCCGGCAGCTGCGCCACCGCGTCCGCCAGCCCCAAACTGCGCAACGCCTGTTCCACCTGCCGTTGCTGGCCCGGCGCCGACGGCGCGAACAGCGTGATGTTCTGCAACACCGAGGCGTTGAACAGAATGTCCTCCTGGCTTTGCAGGAAGAACAGCCGCTGCACGGCGGCACTTGCCAGTACGCGCCCATCCAGCGTCAGCTCCCCCTGCTGCGGCGTCAGCAGGCAGGCGAGCACCTTCAGCAACGTGCTCTTGCCCGCGCCGGAACCACCGCAAATGGCGATGCACTCGCCCCGCTCCAGCGTCAGCGACAAATCGCGCAACACCGGTTGACCAGCGTCGTAAGCGAAGGCCACCCCCCGATATGCCAACCGCGCGTCAAAATGGCTCACGCTTTCGTCCGCAGACTGGGCCCGAGCGGATACCGCAGGAAACAGATCCCGCGCACGTTCATCGATGACGTGTAGCTGGTTTTTCTGCAAAACGGCAAAAAAGATCTTGCTGCTGTACGAAGTAAAGATTTCGCGCAGAAAGCTGTAGGCGAAGAATGCCCCCAGACTGAGCTCGCCCTCCTTGAGCAGCGGCAACGCCAGCAGCATGAACAACACCATCTCCAGACTGCCGATCAGCTGGTAAATGCTGCCTTTTATCTGTTCATAGATCTTTTGCTGCTGCAGGCAATTGAACAGCGAGCGGGCATGTTCGGCGAACCCTTCCTGCCGCTGGCCGGCCAGGCCGGCTGATTTGATGGTCGAAAACCCCTGGATGGTTTCCAGGATGAAGTCATTTTGCACCGCGCCTCGCACCTGCAGTTGCTGGGTGTAATGCCGATCGCGGTAGATAGCCCATACGCTGACCGCCCCCATCAGCAGCACGCCGACAACCGGCACCAGCGCCAGCAGCGGGCTCAGGTAGCACATCACCGCCAGCGCGATGGCGCCGATGATCCAGTCGGTGCGCAGGCCGTTGTCCAGTTCGATTTTCTGGCCGGCGGCCATCTGCCAGCTGGTGAAACGGCTGAAGATCTCGCCGGGGGCGCGCTTGCTGAAGAAATTGAGTGAGTTTTCCAGCAGGCGAGAAAAACCGGCGGCGCCGTGCAACAACACGAAATTTTTGATGAAGCGTTCGGTGAGGGTGCGCGCAATCAGCGCCAACGCCGTGGACGCCACAAACGCCAGCAGATAATAGGCGTAGGGGAACGCGACCTCGCCGGCCATGGCGAACACCTGATTGATCGCGCTGGCGACCATCATCGGCATGATGAACAGCGTCAGTGAGATAAAAAACGTCATCGCCGCCAGGCGATAGATGCCGGCGATGCCGGCGGTATCCTTCAGGCTTAAGCTGGCGAAAGCGCTGCGGCGGCCGCTGCGCCGGGCCGGGACGGTGGCCGGCAAATCATCGCGATCCAGCACCAACGCATAACCGCTGATTTCCGCTTTCAGGGCGGCGTACGGCAGCAACTGCTGCCCCAACGCCGGGTTCATTACGCACACGTACCCCCCCTGGCGATACGCCAGCAACACATAGTGGCCCGCGCCGTAATGCAAAATAGCCGGTAACGGCAACGCCGCCAGATCCTGATGCTCAAACGCCACCGGATAAGCCGGTAGCGCCAGCTCTCCCAAAATGGCGCACAGCGTCGCCAGCGAAGTGCCGTGCTGAGAAGCGGGATAACGCTCCCGCAGCTCCGTCAACGGTGCGCGAATGCCCTGAGTTTCCGCCAGCATGGCGATGCAGGCCAGCCCGCACTCATTGATTTCGCTCTGCAAGACCGGCGTAGGAAGGGTGTTTTCCATACGTTGTGATATCCCTGACTTATTCGTTAATAAAAAATAAAGAGTGCGAATGCCATAGCAGCCAATCATCCGCATGCCGCCGGAGGGTTCGCTCGACGATCGCCGGCATGACGCGGCCGACCCGATCTGCGGCGACAGGTTCTTCAATGTGAATGCGGATGCCGCGATCGAAATAAAGCGAATAGAACACCACCTGAGCCCGCAACGCCCGGGACAGCCGAACGATGCCGCTGTGCAAATGCGCCGGCCGGCCGAACAGATGGCAGGCCAATTTAGCCGCCACATCCTGATTGCTGTGCAGGGTGTAATCCGGCGTGATATCGGGGAAGAGGATGATGTTGCGCCGATGTTCCGCCGCTTCCAGCATCGCCTGCGACAAGGTGCCGGCGATGTGCCGCGGATCGTCGTGAATCGAGCAATAGTCGAGCCGCTGCCGCCATTCGTCTTCCGGCGATCGCCGCGCAAACGCCTGCACATCGCCGGAAACGATCACCGTGGCCCGCCCGGGATAAACGCCCGCGCCGACCAGCGTCGCCAACACGTCGGAGACCGTATGCATCGGCGCCAGCAGCACCGGCACGCCCGCGCGATGCAGCGGTTCCACGACCTGATCAAGCTGCGCGGAACAGTGCGCCAAATGGCTCATCAACGCCGCATTGCGGGCAGAGACCGCCGCCATGTCCAGCCACTGCCGCCGCTGCATCAGCCAGGCGAAGTCCAGCTTGCCTTCACCCAACAGGCTTTGGCGGTTCGCCAGCGCTACCGCATGCCGGTGGCGAAAGCGGCGCTGCGGCCTGCTTCCCCTCAACCGCCGGCGCACCGCCAGCCACAGGCGATAGTCCACGCGCCGCAGCAAGGCACACGTCAGGCGGTTGCCCATCCCGGCACCGGCAGCCGATAAGCGGGCCATCGCGTCCAGGCCGTTGCGCCAGGCCAAATACCCCCGAACCGCGAGCAGGCGCATCAGGAGGCCAGCGGTTTATCGTGTTGCAACAGCGACAGCAGCTGCCGGCTGAAAGCGGAAAACTCGCGATCTTGCAGCGCCAGCCATTTACGATTGACGATAAAACTGGGGGTCGCGTTGATCTGGTAATAGCGGCTTACCGCCGTCATATGCGCCAACAACGCCTTGACCCGCTCTGACTCTCTGGCCTGCCGATAGGCAGCCTCATCGATACCGTTGGCCGTCAGCCAGGCGCTGAGCTGCTTGTCGTCCGCCAGGTTGAGGTTTTCTTTGATAATGGCGCGATAAGCGGCGGGGCGATGCTGTGCTTCGATCCCCATGATCGTCAGCGTGGCGAACAGGGGCGCAAAGGCCGCCATGCCGGCTTGACTGTCGTCGCTGAGGTGCAAGCGCACCAATTTGGCGCCCGCCGGCAAACGTTTTTCCAGCTCTGCCACGCCGCTTTCGTTGACTTCACAATAGTGGCAGGCGTAAGAGAAGACTTCGACAATGGTATTATCGTCTTGCAACGGGCTTTGTTCGATTTTTTCCGGGGAGATAAAACTCAGGCTTTCCGCCTCCGCCGGTTGCATGACGTAATGTTGAAAATAAAATGCGGTCAAAAAAGAAGAGGCAAAAATAATAACGAGCGTGTAGCCGATAAAAAGCAAGGGACGTTTATACATAACGGACGCATCCTGCGCATATATTAATATTCACCCGGCAGAGTGAATACATGAAAAAGAGTTAATGCCGTAAATAATGAGAACGTAAGACGACTTTTTCGCCGGTATCAGGCGGGACAGCGCGAACGCTGCCCGCCTGCCCACCGCTAATCTAAATGCAGGGGGTCAACCCGCATCAGCTTGGCGTGGTTGGGTTAGACGGGCAGCTTGCTACCGGCGCCGGGTAATAAGACTTCTGTACGCCACCGAATTTGTTCGCACAGGTTTTCACCAGCTGGCAGGTGCGGTTGTTGCCGCTGCCCACCCAGGCAAATTCCTTGGTACAAACAAAAGTACCGCCGACGATGTTTTCCGCTTCTGACAGATTGATTTTCTTCATTACAATATCCTTATTTATATTAAAACATAAACACACTACCCATTACCCTGTCGGCAGACAGAGCAATCCTTCAATACGTTTCAAAACTATTTAACCAATAACAATGAGAGCGCTTCGGGAAAAAGCATAGCCATCCCAAACGAGCAGATCAATACAATTATTTACACTGCAAGTTAAAGTTAATCGAATAAGTAACGCTCGATTACAGGACTATTCCAATTTAAATAAGACTAAAAACAAGAAAAGTAGACTAAAACCGGTTACAGCAAGAAAAATAAAAAAGGATAATTCTCAGTAAAATGAAAAAACAAATAAGAAAAATTCAGATCCGACCAGTTGGTGACGACGTGCGACACGCTGAAAAGATTGCTTCCTGGCGCGCCGGATTTACACTGGGACAAAAGGACTCTCACTCTACAGGATGCCCATGCTCGCCACCCACGAATACGCCAACGACCTGATTCTGTTCGCCCTGATCGTCGACTGCGGCTCGTTCAGCAAGGCCGCGGAGAGCGCCGGCATCACCAGCTCGGTGGTCAGTAAACGCATCGGGCGGCTGGAAAAATCGCTGGGCGCCCGTCTGCTGTACCGCACCACGCGCAGCCTGACGCTGACCGAAAGCGGCCAGGCGCTCTACCAGCAGGCCAAAGAGATTGGCGCCAAAGTGCAGGAAGCACTGTACGCCGTCAGCGAAAAGAGCGAAGAGTTGACCGGCACCATTCGCATGTCGGTGCCGACCATTTCGGGCGAGCTGCTGCTGAGCGAGAGCGTGGCGGAATTTTGCGCTCTGCATCCCAGCCTGAAAGTCGAGATGCGGCTGGAAAACCGCTTTGCCGATCTGGTGGAAGAAGGCATCGATCTGGCGATCCGCACCGGCACCATGCCGGATTCAAGCCTGATTGCCCGGCCGATCTTCGATTCCCGCTGGGTGATCGTCTGCTCGCCGGGGTATTTGGAAAGCCACCCGGAACCGCGTTGCGCCGAAGACCTGCTCGGCCACAACTGCCTGACCTACACCTATCAGGAGAGCGGCACCGCCAACTGGCTGATGAAGCGGCCGGGGCGCAACGACATCTACGAGCTGCAGGTGAACGGCAACCTGTCGGCCAACAATGCGCGGGCGATCCGCAAAGCGGTGATCGGCGGCCACGGCATCGCCATGGTGCCACGCTGCATGGTGTATGAAGATTTGCAGGACGGCAAACTGACGGAGATCCTGGCCGGCCACTGCGGCAAGGTATTGGGCATTTATGCCGTCTATCCTTACACCCGCAATCTGCCGTTAAAAACCCGTCTGCTGATCGAGCATATCATCGGTTCCTACCAAAATATCAGCCACTATTTTTGAATTTTCCTCGCTGATTATTTCCCCGCGGCCGCAAAAGGCCGCGGAGATTACGGCATTTTTGGACATAATCTATTGAACATTACCGCTTAATTAATGTGAGCCTGCGCATTCATCACACAATAATACTTTCTATCAACATGATTTTTAAGCAGTTAATTCATCCCCTTCTACCGGCCAATTTCCCACCGCCGGCGCCGTTCGCCGATGTTAAAAAAATACCGCATGGCATCGTCGTCGACGTTGCGATTAGAATGAAAATGTTGCGCTAATTAACCTTTCAGCTACATATCTCTGCCCATAAAAATAATAACCCTGAGGATCTTATGCCCCTGTTTTTCAGTATTGCGCCCATCGTCCTGCTGATTTGGATGATGACCAAAAGGAATGGCGTGCCCTCTTATCTCGCCCTGCCGCTGACGGCCGCCGTGGTCTACGCCGTACAGCTCCTGTGGTTCGATGCCTCGCTGCGGCTGCTGCATGCCAATATCATCACCGCGCTGGTATCGACGCTGACGCCGATCACCATCATCGCCGGCGCCATCCTGCTCAACAAACTGATGCAGGTAAGCGGCGCGGAGAACGTAGTGCGCCGCTGGCTGGAAACCATCAGCCCCAATCCCGTGGCCCAGCTGATGATTATCGGCTGGGCGTTCGCCTTTATGATTGAGGGCGCCAGCGGCTTCGGCACCCCGGCCGCCATCGCCGCGCCGATTCTGGTCGGGCTGGGCTTCAACCCGCTGCGCGTCGCCCTGCTGACGCTGGTGATGAACTCGGTGCCGGTCTCCTTCGGCGCCGTGGGCACCCCCACCTGGTTCGGCTTTGCCAACCTCGGCCTGTCGGACGCCAGCCTGCTGGAGATCGGCCGGCAGACCGCGCTGATCCATTTTGTCGCCGGCTTCGTCATTCCTCTGCTGGCGCTGCGCTTTATCGTTTCCTGGCAGGATATCCGCCGCAACCTGCCGTTTATCCTGCTCAGCGTGCTGAGCTGCACCCTGCCCTATCTGCTGCTGGCCCAGGTGAACTATGAGTTTCCGGCGCTGGTCGGCGGCGCCATCGGCCTGGCGCTGTCGGTGCTGCTGGCGCGCGGTGGCATCGGCCTCGCCCGCAGCGACAAACCGCAGAGCGCCGGGCAGGCGGTGCCGTTCATGCAGGTGGTCAAGGCCATGACCCCGACCCTGCTGCTGATTGCTATCCTGATAGTGACGCGCGTCCACCAGCTGGGCCTTAAAGCCTTGCTCAACAACACCGCGCTGCTGTGGCAGGAAAACCTCGGCTGGCTCGGGGAGCTGCGCATCAGCCGGGCGCTGATCGTCGAACTGCAGCAGGTGCTGGGCACCTCCGCCGCCGCCGGCTACAAAACGCTGTATGTCCCGGCGCTGATCCCGTTCCTGCTGGTGGTGCTGCTGTGCATTCCGCTGTTCCGTCTGAATGGCGGCCAGGTGCGGCAAATGTTCAGCGAAACCGGCGGGCGCATCGCGCGGCCCTTTATCGCCCTGTTCGGCGCGCTGGTGATGGTCAACCTGATGATGCAGGGCGGCGACAACGCGCCGGTGATCCTGATCGGTAAAGCGCTGGCGGCGCTGACCGGCGAGAGCTGGCTGCTGTTCTCTTCGTTCCTCGGCGCGCTGGGATCGTTCTTCTCCGGTTCCAATACCGTTTCGAACCTGACGTTCGGCGGCATTCAGCAATCGATCGCCCAGAGCAGCGGCCTTGACGTCAACCTGACGCTGGCCTTGCAGTCCGTCGGCGGCGCCATGGGCAACATGGTGTGCCTGAACAACATTATCGCGGTCTGTTCGATCCTCGGGATCGGTAACGCCGAAGGCAAAATCATCAGAAAGACCGTACTGCCGATGCTGGCGTACGGCGGGATTGCAGCCGGTATGGCGGCGATCCTCACGCTCTGACTGACCACTCGTTATCGCAAGCAAGACAAGAAGGTAAACACTATGATCATCTCCGCGTCAACCGACTACCGGGCCGCCGCCCAGGCCAAACTGCCGCCGTTTCTGTTTCACTACATCGACGGCGGGGCCTACGCGGAGCATACGCTGAAGCGCAATACCGCGGATCTGGCCGATATTGCCCTGCGCCAGCGCGTGCTGCGCAATATGTCCGAACTCAGCCTGCAGACCACGCTGTTCGGCGAGCAGCTGGCGATGCCGGTGGCGCTGGGGCCGGTGGGGCTGACCGGCATGTACGCCCGCCGCGGCGAAGTACAGGCCGCGCGCGCCGCGGCTAAAAAAGGCATTCCGTTCACGCTGTCCACCGTGTCGGTCTGCCCGATCGAAGAGGTGGCGCCGGCGATCGATCGGCCGATGTGGTTCCAGCTCTACGTGCTGAAAGATCGCGGCTTTATGCGCAATGCGCTGGAGCGCGCCAAGGCCGCCGGCGTGAAAACGCTGGTGTTCACCGTCGACATGCCGGTGCCCGGCGCCCGTTATCGCGACGCCCACTCGGGGATGAGCGGCCCTAATGCCGCCCTGCGCCGCGTACTGCAGGCGTTTGCGCATCCGCAGTGGGCCTGGGATGTCGGCCTGCTCGGCAAGCCGCACGATCTGGGCAACGTCTCGGCCTACCGCGGCAAACCGACCAGCCTGGAAGACTACATCGGCTGGCTGGGCGCCAACTTCGATCCGTCGATTTCCTGGAAAGATCTGGAGTGGATCCGTGAATTCTGGGACGGCCCGATGATCATCAAAGGCATTCTCGATCCGGAAGACGCCAAAGACGCGGTGCGCTTCGGCGCCGACGGCATCATCGTCTCCAACCACGGCGGCCGCCAGCTGGACGGCGTGCTGTCGACCGCGCGCGCCATGCCGGCGATCGCCGACGCGGTGAAAGGCGACATTACCCTGCTGGCCGACTCCGGCATCCGCAGCGGCCTGGACGTAGTGCGCATGATCGCGCTGGGCGCCGACAGCGTGCTGCTGGGGCGCGCCTTCGTCTATGCGCTGGCGGCGGCCGGTGAAGCCGGGGTGGCTAACTTGCTGGATCTGATCGACAAGGAAATGCGCGTCGCCATGACGCTCACCGGCGCGAAAACCATTGCGGAAATCAACGCCGGATCGCTGGTCAGAAACGCCTGAATCAAAGCGGCTGCACGCCTTCCGGGTAGGCGTTATAGCTCATCTTGCTGATGAAGGCCCCAGCCGGTGACACCAACACCCGGCCGGCGGCGTCCAGCCCGAGGAAGGTGCCGGTGCAGCGCCCGGAAATAAAGTCGAAGAAGAACACCGAGCACACCGGGATGATCTTTTCCCGGAAGGTGAACAGGAACATCTCGTCCTCAAACTTGTAGTAGGTGGCGTAGTCCATGTCGCCGTGACCGAATTGTTCGCCGCGCAGATTTTGCCAGGCGTAGCGCTCGGTGTTGACATAGAAATGTTCGTAATAGTGGTTGGGGCTGTAGACGTTCAGCGTGCGATAGCCGATAAGCTCGCGGGTCAGATGCGGCGCGACGCCACCCGGCGTGGCGCCGACAATCCGGCCGACGTGGAAGCTTTGCTTGAGGCGGGATCCCTTTTCCACCGCCTGTTCCGGCAACAGCGTGCTGCGCACCAGCAGCGCCCGGCCGCTGTCACGATTGAGTACCAGCGTCAGGCACTCGTTGCCCGGCGACTGCAGCGGAATATTGAAGAAATAGCGCGCGGCGGAGGTTTGCACCTCTTCGTAAGCGTCCTCGCCGCTCTCCCCGCCCCAGGCCCACAGCACCCGCTGCCGATCGGCGCTGAAGCGCAGCGTGATTTCCCCGTCGTTGTCAAAGGCGATCTGCAGCGTTTTGCCCCGCCAGTCCTGGGTGCCCGGCAGGCGGTTAGTATCGATACCGCGCGCGAAATCGTCGTAATTCTTCCAGTCCAGCTCGGCATTTTGATTCAGTACGGATTGTTCTGCTGACATCTTCGCTCTCCTTGATTGAATGGGATGAAAACCGCCTCAAACGTCGGCGACGCCCGCCGGTTTCACCGCTCTGCGGCTCACCACCGCGGGGGCGGTTTCATCGAGAAAACAACTCAGTACGCCGGCACACACGGCGCCGGCGGCCGCCAGCCACATCACGCTGACCAGCCCGTAGCGATCGGCGATCAGCCCGGCGATAAACGGCGCCAGACAGCCGCCAATCACCTCGCCAATCCCCATCACCAGCCCCAGCGCGGTCGCGATGCGGGCCGGCGACACCGTTTCAGACGGGATGGTGGCCATAAACAGCGTGAAGCAGCCAAGGCCGGTATAAGACAGGAACACCAGTATGCCCAGCAGCCACGGGTTATCGACGTAGCTCAGAAAGAGTGGGCAGCATACCGCCAGCAGCGAAAAGAAGATCAGCGTCGGCTTGCGGCCGAGGCGATCGGAAATCGACGGCACCGCCACGCCCCAGAATACCCAGGCGGCGCCGATGGCGCTCATGATGCCGCCCATCGTGCCTTCACCGAAGCCACGGTCGGTCACCAAAAAGTTGGGGTGAAGGTAATGATGATCATGAACCAGGTGACGAACACGCAGGAGATCAGAATGCACAGCGCTACGTTCTTGATTTTAAACAGCTCGTCGTAAGCGCCTTTGTTCGCCGCCTTGCCGGTCGCCGGCGCAGCGCTGAAAGCGGGATCCTTCTTGCCGTTCACATAGCGATAGATCAGCCACGCCAGAATGATGCCCGGCACGGCGGTCAGGTGGAACGCCATGCTCCAGCCCCACTTCTGTGCCAGATAGATGATCAGCGGCGGCGCGATAATACCGCCCAACAATCCCGGCGCCGCCCCCTGGATCAGCCCCATATTGAAGCCACGGCGCTGCGGCTGCGATTTTTCCACCATCAGCGATTGCGCGATCGGCAGCACCGGCCCTTCGGCGATCCCCATCAGCGCGCGGAAGATCAATAACATGGCAAAGCCGCTGACCAGCCCCGACAGCGCGGAGAACAGTGAAAACACCAGGATCGACAGGATCAGCATCGGTTTGCGGATATTAAAGCGATCGGCAATCGCCCCCAGCCCCGCGCCAGATAGCGCCCAGGTCAATGCCAGCACCGCCGACAGCGTGCCAAGATGCACGTTGCTCAGCTTCAAATCGGCGGCAATCATCGGAAACAGAAAAGAGATGGTCAGACGATCGACGAACACGCAGCCGAAAACGAAAAACAAAATGATCAGCAATCGATTCTCTTCGCTCAATCGCGAGCGCTGTCCTGGCGAATTATTCATAGCGTCATTGGTCCATAAGTTAACTTATAAATGGCGAGCGGCCATGGCATAAGTCGGTTAAGCGCTCGGCCAAGAGAGATATTGGCCATCGGTCACGATAACAACTCATTAACATATTAATGATATAAACTTATCTCAAGCTACGGGCATGTCAAACGGCCGTTGAAAACGGCGGCGGAGAGGCAATTCAGGTATTTTTCACAGAACGCGAATGACATGAAAATAAATCAATATTCTGTTTTTACTGATTTAAATAAAATTAAGCGGCACTTTTTACTTTTATCGAAAAAGCCAAAACGCGCTGATTTATAAACAGGTTAATAAATAAAACTTAATTCCTTCTTATAAATGGACGACATTTCCCTTTTCATCAGCCGTATTATCTTACCCTCTTTATTATCTGAATCTATTTGCTTTATCGCGGTTATGGCGCGAACGATTAACTCTATTGTGTTAATCAATAATCACGCTATGACATTATCAATGCTGAATAATAATAAAAGCGCAGGCCGTGACAGGAATCACAAACAGACCGCCCCTTAACGCCCTGGTAGCGGGTTATTACCGGCGCGGCTAGCTTATGCCAACTCGATCCAACCCCGGATGGAAAAACAACGGCATGATAAGCGGCAGGCAACGAGCAAGGAGATGAATATGACGACAGCATTGACAAAAGCCGGTTTCTGGCGCAAAACCGCCGACTCTTCATCGCTGCGTGAGCCGCGCGTGCTGATTCGGGTCTACGTTGGCGAAGGCGAAATCGACCGCGCCATCGCCTTTTACGAGCAGTTGCACGGCGTAACGGCGGACATGCGCTTCGATTTTCCCGAACATCGGCTGGTATTGGCGGCGGTGGGGCCGTTTCTGATCCTGGAAGGGGCGGAAGAGCAGTTGCGCCCTTTCCGCAGCACCGTCGGCACGCTGCTGGTCGATGACATTTATCCCTACCACCAGCGGCTGCTGGCCGCCGGCGCCGAGATTTTCTTCGGCCCGGTGGAGGTGCCCACCGGCGCCTGTTTCAATGCGCGCCTGCCGGACGGCACGATTGTCGAGTACGTGCATCACCGGCCGCGCGCGGGCGAATAAACCGCCTCAGGGCAGCACCGGCTTCATGACGTAACGGCACAGATCCTTGCGCAGGCTGACCATGTACAGCACGATCACCGCCGAGAACGGCAGGCCGCACAGTACCACCGCGGTCTGCATCGCGCTGAAACTGCCGGCGTACAGCAAGCCGGCGCATACCAACGTGGTGACCGCTGCCCAGAATACCCGCAGCCAGGCCGGCGCGTCATCATGGGCGGAACCGCCCTGGCAGGAAAGGTTCGCTATCATCAACGTGCCGGAATCGACCGGTGTCAGGAACAACACGAAACTGATCACCACCACAAAGCCGGCGGTCAGCTGGGTATAGGGCAGGTATTCGAACAGCTTGAACACCGCCATCGGCGGATCGCTTTGCGCCACCTGCCCCAGGATCGCCTGCCCGCCTTCCAGCACCAGGCTGATGGCGGTATTGCCGAAGATCGACAGCCACGCCAGCGTGAAGCCCAGCGGGATCAGCAGCACGCCGAAAATCAGTTCGCGAATGGTGCGCCCTTTGGAAATGCGCGCGATGAACAGCCCAACGAACGGCGCCCACGCCACCCACCAGGCCCAGTAGAACAGCGTCCAGGCGCCCTGCCACTGGCGCGCCTTGCCGTACAGATACATATCGAAGCTGCGGCTGACCAGCGAGGTGAGATAATCGCCGAGGTTCTGCAACATGCCGTTCAGCAGGTTCAGCGTCGGCCCGGCCAAAAACACGAACAGCAGCAGCAGGCACAGGAAGCCGACGTTGATGTTCGACAGCATGGCGATGCCCTTCTCGACGCCGGTGACCGCCGCCAGCGTGGCCACCACCATCATCACCACGATCAGCGCCAGCAGCACGCCGGTGCTTTGCGGGATGTCGAACAGATAAAACAGCCCGGAGTTCACCAGCAGCGCGCCGATCCCCAGGTTGGTCACCATCGAAATCACCGTCACCAGAATGCCGAAGCTGTCCACCAGATGACCGACACAACCGTGGGTGCGCTCGCCGAAGATCGGGTATAGCGCAGAACGCAGCGCCAGCGGCAGGCCGCGGCAATAGGCGAAATAGGCCAGCGCGGTGGCGATCAGCGCATACAGCGCCCAGCCGTGCAGCCCCCAGTGCAAAAAGGTCAGTGCCATCGCCTGTCGCGCCGCCTGCACGGTGCCGCCGCTGCCTTCCGGTGGCGACAGGAAGTGATCCAGCGGCTCATAGGCGCCGTAGTACACCAGCGCAATGCCGATGCCAGACGAGAACAGCATCGCCACCCACGAGGGATAGCTGAACTGCGGCGGCTCGTCATCCTGGCTGAGGCGAATATGGCCGAAGCGCGACAGCGCCAGCCAGAACACGAATGCCATGCAGGCGACCATCAATAACATGTAGTACCAGCCGAATACGTCGGCGACCCAGCTTTGCGCGGCGTTCAGCCACAGTTTGCTGGCGGAGGGGAACAGAACGACCAGCGTTCCCAGCAGCAGGATCACCGCCGCCGAGCCGAAAAATACCGGAACATTCAATCTGACAGGTTCTTCGTCAAGCGATGGGGGAGTTTTTGTTGTCATTGGCAGGCTTCCATGATGCGAAAGACAGACGATTTCAATGCAACTTTTAGTTAACATATTATCGCCATTTATTTGACATTTTCGCAGCATATAGAGTATTGATTGACCGTTCAATCAATCAAATCCAAAGTGTGATTGGCCTATCAGTTGAGGAAAATATGTACCGAAGAGACATTCCGGAACAGCGTAAGGAGCAGTTGATTAACGCCGCCTTCGAGACCATTAACGTCGTCGGGCTGGCCGGCGTCACCCTGTCTCAGGTGGCGAAAGAAGCCGGGCTGTCGACCGGCATCGTCAGCCACTATTTTGGCGATAAAGAGGGGCTGCTGAGCGCCACCATGCGCAAAATCCTGCGCGACCTGCGCGATGCAGTGGCCGAGTGCCGCGCGCAGGCGGCAAGCGACAGCCAGTCACAGCTGTTCGCCATTATCCAGGGCAACTTCCACCCCAGCCAAACCAATGCCGTGTCCATGCGCGCCTGGCTCGACTTCTGGGCCGCCAGCATGCATCAGCCGGTGCTGCGCCGCCTGCAGCGCGCCAACGATCGGCGGCTCTATTCCAATATTTGCAGCCAGTTCCGCCGCGAGCTGCCGCTGCCGCAGGCGCGCGACGCGGCGCGCGGGCTGGCGGCGATGATCGATGGGCTCTGGCTGCGCGGCAGCCTGGCCGGCGACGAGACTGACCTGAAGCAGGACTGCCGCATCGCCTGCGACTACGTGATACAACGGCTCAAGGCCGCGCCATCGGCGGCGTGACCGCCTCCGTCAGTGTGGCTCCTGCTCTTCGCTGTACTGGGTTTGCCACATCGCGGCGTAGCGGCCGTTCGCCGCCAGCAGCGCCTCGTGCCCCCCGCGCTCGACGATCTCCCCCGCCTCCAGCACGATGATTTCATCGGCGTCCACCACGGTGGAGAGCCGGTGGGCGATCACCAGCGTGGTATGGTTGCGGCTTACCTCGCGCAGGTGCCCCTGGATTTCGCGCTCGGTCTGGGTATCCAGCGCGCTGGTCGCCTCGTCGAACACCAGGATGGCCGGATTTTTCAGAATGGTGCGCGCGATCGCCACCCGCTGCTTTTCACCGCCCGACAGCTTCAGCCCGCGCTCGCCCACCCGGGTGTCGTAACCGTCGGGCAAACCGACGATAAAATCATGGATATGCGCCAGCCGCGCCGCCCGCTCGATTTCTTCATCGCTGGAGCCGGTTTTGCCGTAGCCGATGTTGTAGCGCAGCGTATCGTTGAACAGCACCGTATCCTGCGGCACGATGCCGATCGCCTGCCGCAGGCTGGCCTGGGTCAGTTGGCGAATGTCCTGGCCGTCGAGGGTAATGGCGCCGCCCTGCACGTCGTAGAAACGAAACAGCAGGCGCGACAGCGTGGACTTACCCGCGCCGGAGGCGCCAACCACCGCCACCGTGTGGCCCGCCGGAATGGTAAAACTCACCTGCTTGAGGATCGGCCGCCGCGTGTCGTAACCGAAGCTGACCGCGTCGAACCGCACTTCGCCGCGATCGAGACGCAGCGGCTGCGCATCCGGGCTATCGACGATCTCACGCTCTTCCTGCAGCAGATCGAACATGTTCTCCATGTCGATCAGCGCCTGACGCACCTCGGAATAAATAAAGCCGAAGAAGTTCAGTGGCTGATACAGCTGCAGCAGATAGGCGTTGACCAGCACGAAGTCGCCGACCGTCATCCTCCCCTGGGTAATGCCCTGCGCCGCCATGGCCATCATCACGATCAGCCCGATCGAAATAATGGCGGTTTGCCCCAGGTTGATCGCCGTAAAACTGAATTGGTTCTTGATGGCGGCGTATTCGTACAGCCGGCGCGACAGGTCGAAGCGCTCGGCCTCGAACTCTTCATTGCCGAAGTACTTTACGGTCTCATAGTTCAGCAGGCTGTCGATGGATTTGCTGTTGGCGTCGGCGTTGGCCTTGTTGAGCTCGCGGCGAAAGCGGGTGCGCCAGCTGACCGCCAGCACGGTGAACAGAATGTAGCAGCCGACCGTCGTCAGGATCGCCAGCGCGAACCAGCCGTTCAGCATGTGCCACATGATCGCCGTGACCAGCGAGAGCTCGAACAGGATCGGCAGGATGGAGAACAGCAGCCGCGACAGCACCGTGGACACCGCCTGGGTGCCGCGCTCGATGGACAACGACAGCCCGCCAGTCTGGCGCTCCAGATGGAAGCGCAGGCTCAGCGCATGCAGCTGGCGAAACACCCGCACGCCCAGCAGGCGCGTGGCGTTCTGGCTGACGTGAATGAACATCACGTTGCGCAGTTCCTCAAACAGCGCGCCGCCCACCCGCGCTACGCCATAGGCGACGATCAGCCCCAGCGGCACCGCCAGCATTTTCGCCGTCTCGCCGCTCAGCGCATCGACCATCGCTTTGTAGGCCAGCGGCACCAGCGTGGTGCTAACTTTGGCCGCCACCATGAACACGAAGGCCACCACCAGATACCCGCGCAGCCGCGGGTTGTCTTTCGGCCACAGGTAGGGCAGCAGGAATTTCAGCAAACGGGAACGATCCATCATGTAATATTCATCTTCTCGGTCGGGATCGCGGCGCACGGCCGCGTGGGGGTTATGAGTTTGGCCTGGCCGGCGGCGAACGCCGCAGCCATCCCGTTTTCCTGCGGCGGCAACTCAGCATCATCCGTCAGGAGAAGCAGCGGCGGCTCGGGCAAAGTTCAGGCATGGAGGAGACAATCACATGACCCAGACGTATGCAAAGCGCTTTGCGCAGGTCTTTGACTATATCGACCGCCACCTGGACGAGGCGCTCACCGTCGAAAAACTGAGCGAAGTGGCCCACTTTTCGCGCTTTCACTTTCAACGCCAGTTTAGCGCGTATTGCGGCATCTCGGTGTGGCGTTATATCCAGTGGATGAGGCTCAAACGCGCCTCGTACCGCCTGGCGTATAACCCGCTGGAGCCGGTGATTGACATCGCGCTGGACGCCGGTTTTCAAAACCCGGAGTCCTTCAGCCGCGCCTTCAAACAGGCGTTCAGCCAAACGCCAAGCCAGTTTCGCAAACGGCCGGCCTGGATCGATTGGCAGCAGCGCTTTCCCGAGCCGAAACACACAAGGAAACAACCCATGAAGGTAGACATTGTCGACTTCCCGGCCACGCCGGTGGCGATGATCGAACATCGCGGCCCGTCCGCGCTGGTCAACGAAACCGCCGCACGCTTTATCGAGTGGCGCAAAACCAGCGGCCTGTCGCCGGTCAGAAGCAGCCGCACTTACGGCATCGCACCGCACGATCCGGCCACCACCGAAGCGCAGGACTTCCGCTTCTTCATTTGCGGCGAGGTCACTGCGCCGATCCCCGAAGACAACGCCTTCGGCGTGGTGAACAGCACGCTGCCGGCCGGACGCTGCGCGGTGCTGCGCCATCACGGCTCGCTGGATGGGCTGTCTGAAAGCGCTCGTTATCTCTACAGCGAGTGGTTGCCGAACAGCGGCGAGGAACCGCGCGATTTTCCGCTCTATTTCCACTACCACAACTTTGTGCACGAGGTGGCGGAATATGAACTGGTGACCGATCTTTACCTGCCGCTGAAGTAACAAAAGTCAGGCTCCTCACGGAGCCTGACTGACGTCAACAGGACGGCGACGATCCCTGCGGCGGCAGATAACGCTGCGGATCGAGCGCGGTGGCGCGGTAGCGGATCTGGAAGTGCAGGAATACCGAATCGGTGCCGGTGCTGCCCATGGTGCCGATCTTCTGCCCCGCTTTCACATCCTGACCGTTGCGCACCAGCGTGGTGTCGTTGTGCGCATAGGCGGTAATGAAGTCCTCACCGTGCTTAATCATGATCAGATTGCCGTAGCCGCGCAGCTGATTGCCGACGTACACCACTTTGCCCTTGGCGGAAGCGTAGATCGGCTGGCCGCGCTTGCCGGCGATATCGATGCCCTTGTTGCCGCCGTCGGAATTGGAGTACGCCTGCACGATCCGACCGCTGGTCGGCCAGCGCCAGCAGCGGGAAGCGCCCGGCGGCGGCGTTTGTTTGACGATTGCGGCGGAAGACGACTTTTTACGGCGCGTAGCGGCGGTTTTGGCCGGCGCGCTGCCGCTCAGCCGCAGTTTCTGCCCCACCTCGAGGCTATAAGGCGGACGAATCTTGTTGATTCTGGCCAGCTCGCTGACTTCGCTGTCGGTGATCCAGGCGATGTAGTACAGCGTATCGCCCCGTTTGACGGTATAGGTTTTGCCGGAATAACTGCCCTTCGGCAGTTTGTCATAGTCGCGGTTATAGGTGTTTTTGCCCGAACACCCGGCCAACAGCAGCCCCAATGCCAAACACACCGCCACGCGGCGCCACCCTGCCAGTTTGCTTCCTGTGCTCAAATCCTGTCCCCAGTCGTCGTTTCGGTTCTGATACGCGTCAGCCGCACAGTGTAACATTTGCGCCGGGTCAGTCAAAAACCCCCAGACGGTCTATGCTAAACAGGTAAGGATGACTGATTAATTACCCAACGACGAAATGGAGTACTGTCATGTTGAACCTCGACCGCAATAATCTGCCCCTCCTGAGCGAAGAACTGCTCAAAAAGCAACGTACCACCCTTTTGATCATCGCCTTCCTGCTGCTGGCGGGCGGCATACTGTGCCTGGTCAATCCTTTCGCTTCCGGCGCGGCGCTGAGCATCGTAGTCGGCATCCTGCTGCTGTTGAGCGGCGCCGGGCTGATTATCGCCATGATCGCCAACCGGGCGCAGAATACCTGGCCGATGATCGGCGGCATTTTGCTGGGTGTGGCCTACCTGATTATCGGCTATGTGTTCATCACCAGCCCGCTGGCGGGCATTCTGGCGCTGGCGGTGTACCTCGCCGTGCTGTTCGCGCTCGGCGGCATCGCGCGCCTGGCGGCGGGCTACATGCGCCGCGGGCTGCCGGGCAACTGGCTGCAGTTCGTTATCGGCGTGCTCGATTTGATCATCGCCTGGATGCTGATTGGCTCAGGCCCGGCGGCGTCGGTCACGCTGGTGACGGCGATCGTCGGCATCGAGATGCTGGTCAGCTCCTTTGCGTTGTTCCAGGCGGCGAATCTGTTTAAAAAAAGCTAACTCGGTAGCCGCCGCTCTCTTGAGCGGCGGCTTTGGATATCACGCCAATAAAAATTCCCTAAGGCATTCTTATTGCGTAACGCCATTCCCCTATCTTTGAACCTATACCGTCGAGAGAACGTGTATGGATGCCAAAGTATTGATTATCAAAAATAACTGCATAACCAACCTGCTCGGTAGAAAACGAGACAAAGCAATAAACGTGGTCAAATTCCTTGGGGTGGCCAATCGGCCCGGAGACACAAATATCTCCCGGCGCCAGACTCGCACGGTGGGTTATCTTATGCCATCCCTGCTCTAGAGCCCATTCAACGAAGTAATCAACATTGATAGACTGCATGCTGCCAAGTTTCGGATAAGGCAAGCCACAGAGCTTAAGGCAACTAACCTGGTGTGCAACGCAGGCATTGCTTGTCGCGGTAGGGCTGTATTCCGGCACAAACCAGTCTTCTACCGCTTCCCGGATTGAACGGTAATCTTCTTTAAACATCCCGACAAATCGCTCAGCGTTGCTGTAAAATTGATCATCCCACACCACGGCATCAGCCAGTTGCGCGACAAACGGTGCATCTATCGTGACCTTTGTTTTGGGCAGCAGTTGCAATATCAGAGCAAGTTCCTGAGTATCACTATATTCTTTAACATGACTTTCTCCCGATTTCGACGAGATAACTACCGTCGGCGTTCCCTTTCCATTACTACCTAACATAACACCTGAGATATCTTCGATTTTCATCGGCAAACTAAAAGGCAAATTTTCCTTGAACAACTCTCGACCATATGCCTGGATCGTTTCAAAACTCACCGTTGCCCCCAAGCTTGCAGAGCCTGCAATGATCTCATAGGTCACTCCATACCCGATCCCTCTGATTATTTTTTTCTTATTTTTACTCCATGGGTTAACGCCAAGCGCTTCAACTGCGGCAATGGAAGCCTCTCCGATAGACTCTTTTCCACCGACGTCTGCACAGATTGCATAGATATGACTATCTTTATAATTTATTTTAGCCATATCCCCCATATTTACAGCGACTCCGGTGATCTTCTTCCAATTACCTGGAATAACAAAATAAGGAATAATTCGCGCATTGACATAATCTCCCTCACCTCGCCAACCATTCCCTCTTCTTAAGCTGGTTTCCTTTTGACCTGTCGGATCGATTTCCTCCGCATCAGGACTACCATCAGCATCCGTATCTGCATCGGCAATAATTAAAATATGGCCATCATCTTTAATCATAACAACAGGATCTGGCATGACCGGCTCACCTGGAGAAGTCCGGCTATTTTTCCATGAGTGGGTGATGACATTTGACATAATGTTACCCTCGGTGAAAGCATGGCGCCAAATGATATATATTACCGACAAGCATAAAGACATACATAATAAATTATGACGGTTTGTCGGTCATATTAATTCGGCAGAGTTTTATTTTCAACTTCACAGAAGCGACAGCTAACTCTTTGTCTTCTTTACTGTAAAACTTATACTCCTGAATCGTTGCGACACCCAACAACCTTGCTTTGTTTTGTTGTTCTTTTTTAATAGCCTCCGCCATTGCATCAAGATTAGGCGTGATTATTTCAACACCCACCAGCCTGCTTTCCAATTCATATGCCAAATCCCCCAGATTTTGGTAAAGATAATTTCCCACATCAGTATAGTATGCCTTTTTATTATCAATAATTAACGCAACATCCTGGTCTAAAAGGTTGATAACTTCATACATGTAATTAGCCGATGCCGCAGCCGTCTTGTAATTATAGATTTGCGCTGCATAATTATAATGACCAGAAAAAATATTATCGCCAACAGCAATGCCGCCACTGTACATCGCAGTCGTTACTGAACCACTTGCGGCAGAAATTACAGCAACGAGAGTACCAAAAAAACCCACCTCATTATACCCATAGGTTTTCCGATAAAGACTTATGTATTTCCCTTGCCATAATTCTCGATAAACCAAAGCGATTTTTTTAATGTTATCAATCTTAGGTTTTTTTTCTTCCGCGACCGGCCACGGTGCGGGCCGAGGTTTTTCTACCGGGATCGGATAAGGGCTGGCACAGCCAGAAAGCATCCACGCTAATGATAATGAGGCTAATAGATTATTCATATTCCAAGCTCACAATACAGACACTTATTTATAAAAATAGCTCAGCACTTTTTTTCCTCCACTTTTCTAGTTATAGACTTTTACTTTGAAATTTAAATCTAAAAAATCAATACCCGCATGATATTTTGTTCTTCACAATGGTTTACCTATGCATAAAAATCTTGGATAAAATATCTTTAACCTCCGCTCTTTTTCATTAAAGTTAAAATATTCAATATAATAAAGCAGACCTCTGCCCTGACAGAAAATCGCCAATAGATATGAAAGTCTTGTGCACACCATTCGATAATTTGTCCTCTTATCCCTACCCCCTCATCTGACGGGCAGTGTTCTATCATGCCCCCACTCCTTAGCCAGGTGTAAACCAAGCTTGATTGGGATGCTCTTGTAAGAATGACGTTTACCTCTCATTGCCACCGAAAAACGCGTTGATGCAACCGTTCCCTCTCCGCGTTCACCCCACTTTACGACCGCCGTCACACCTCGCCACCGCCAAATTGCGTTGGTTATAGAGTCGTCTACAATTCAATCGAATTACCCCCTACAACATCAGAAATTATTATTATTAGAGGTGATTATGTTACAGAAACACGAAAACGTAATAAGTATGACTGTACTAAGCCCGCAAGCCACCCAACAACTGATGCCTTCGTTTTCCTCCTTGCCCCACACGCAACACGCCGACGGCAAATATCGCCTGCGCCGTTATTCGGTCGTTAAATACCTCAACCCCAACGTCGCGGAAGTGGGGCCACGCACCTTCATGCAGTCCGATCAGATCAACCACTTCCAGGGCAACGTGGTGCGCCGCTTCGAGCCTATCGACAGCAATGTGCTGCAGAGCGCCGGCATGGCGGAGATGTGCAACCTGTTTGCAGAAAGCAACGAGCTGCCGGAAGGCGCCGAGATTGAGATCCATCAGATGCGCGTGGTCGCCATCGAGAAAGACACCCAGGTGGCGCCGGAAGGCATTCACCAGGACGGTTTCGACCATATCGCGATGATCGCCATTCACCGGCACAACATCGTCGGCGGTGAAATCATGCTGTACGACGACAGCCACCACGATCCCTTCTTTAAAAAAGCGCTGGCGGACGGTGAGGCCGTGCTGCTGGCGGACAGCAAACTGTGGCACAACGCCACGCCGATCAACGCCGTGAACCCAACTGAGGAAGGGCATTTGGATCTCTTCGTCCTCACCGCGCGGGGAGAGAAAGCATGACCTTTACGCCCGAGCTCGCCCGACGCCAGTTCAGCGCCCTGTCCCAGCAAATCGACGGCAAACCGGCGATCTTTTTCGACGGCCCCGGCGGCGCACAGGTTTCACGGGGCGTGCTGGAAAAAATGACGGACTACCTGGGGAAATACAACGCCAACCTGGGTGGCCACTACTTCTCCAGCCGGGTCACCGGCGAGGTGATGGGCCAGGCGCGAGAATCGATGCGCGCCTTGTTAAATGCGCCGTCACCCGACAACATTGTCTTCGGCATGAACATGACCACGCTGACTTTCCATCTCAGCCGCATCATCAGCCGCGACTGGCAGGCCGGCGATGAGGTCATCGTCACCGCGCTCGATCACTACGCCAACGTCTCCAGCTGGCAGCAGGCCGCCGCCGACAAAGGAGCCGTGGTGCATCAGATACCGCTGGAGAGCGCAGACTGTTCTCTCGACGCCGCAAAGGTGTGTGAACGCATCAACGCCAACACTCGCCTGGTGGCGGTCAGCTATGCCTCCAACGTCACCGGCAGCATCGTCGATATCAAAACCATCGTCGAAGCCGCGCATCGGGTCGGCGCGCAGGTGTATGTCGACGCCGTGCACTATGCGCCGCACAACCTGATCGACGTGCAGGCGCTGGGCTGTGATTTCCTGGTGTGCTCCGCCTACAAGTTCTTTGGTCCGCACGTCGGCATGGCCTACCTTGCGCCGCAGTGGCTGCAACGCCTGCGGCCATATAAAGTCGAGCCGGCCACCGACGTCGGCCCCGGCCGTTTCGAGACCGGCACGCAAAGCTTCGAGGCGCTGGCCGGCGTCGCGGCGGCGATCGACTATCTGGCGCAGTGGGGCACGCCCGGCGCGCCGTTAAGGCAGCGCTTGCAGGAGAGTTTCGCCGCCTACCACCAGCATGAAGAGGCGCTGTGCCGTCACTTTTTGCAACGGCTGCAGCAACTCGACGGCGTGCGGCTCTACGGCCATTCACAGGCGGACAGCGCGCGCCGCACGCCAACCTTCGCCCTGACCTTCAGTGGCCAGACGCCTGACGCAATCGCCCGTCATCTCGGGCAGCACAACATCTGCGCCGGCAGCGGGCATTTCTATGCGCTGGGCCTGATCCAGCAGTTGGGGTTACAGGACGGCGGCGTGCTGCGCATCGGCATGATGCACTACAACACCCAGAGTGAAATAGACACGCTGTTTAAAGTGATCGCCGAAGATATCCTCAGTTAACTCGCCACATCGGCCCGCTCACCTTATTGAGCGGGCCGCACAGCGCCACATATTTCGCAGGCCATATCGGTCAAACAACAGACGCCTTCACCAACGCTGCCCATCGCGCAACGCCGGGGGTAGAATACAGAGGATTTTATTTTAGAAATGGATTTTTACTTTGCGAAAATATGCAGTTATCGCCGCCGCGTTGATGATGTCTTCCTGCGCCACGCCGGAGAAATGGGAAGCGCAAACGGCAACCCCAACGCCCCTCGAAGCGGCCAGAACCCACTGCCGGCAAGCAGCCGAACAGCGCTATCCCGTCAGCCTGTCTTTGCACACCAGCTCACCGGCCTTCTCCTCCATGACGATCAACGGCACGGAGATCCCCAACGCCGGTGGCGGCGCCTTTCCCTCGGACAGCAATGCAATGCGCAGAACAGAACACGTTAATGCCTGCATGAAATTGGAAGGATGGGAAAATAAAAATAAGGTGACGGGGTTATTGGCATTTTTATTTAACTAACGGCAACACGGAATAACTCGGAATTACCGCACTCAGGCAGCGGTAATTCCGCCCTATTGACCGACACCGACAGCCTGACTATTTTGCTACGATATAACAGGTTACACCTCTCCTCCATTCAGGGCGATAATCAAACAAATGGAATAAATCAATTTATGAGTGAGAAAGACACCCCCCTAAAAAATCCGCAAAGCCATATCAACAAAGCGGTATTCTTCACCTCTGCAGTCCTCATTTTTCTTCTGGTCGCGTTCGCCGCCTTTTTCCCCGACGTCGCTGACAAGAACTTCAAACTTCTGCAGCAACAAATCTTCACCAACGCCAGCTGGTTTTATATTTTGGCCGTAGCGCTGATTTTGCTCAGCGTGACGTTTCTGGGGCTTTCCCGCTACGGCGACATCAAACTCGGCCCCGATCATGCGCAACCCGATTTTCGCTACCACTCATGGTTTGCCATGCTGTTTTCAGCGGGGATGGGCATCGGCCTGATGTTCTTCGGCGTGGCAGAACCGGTTATGCACTATCTTTCGCCGCCGGTCGGCACGCCCGAGAGCGTCGAGGCGGCCAAACAGGCCATGCGCCTGACCTTTTTCCACTGGGGGCTGCACGCCTGGGCGATCTACGCCATCGTGGCGTTGATTCTGGCCTTCTTCAGCTATCGGCATGGCCTGCCGTTGACCCTGCGCTCTGCGCTTTATCCGATCATCGGCGACCGCATTTATGGCCCTATCGGCCACGCCGTCGATATCTTCGCGGTCATCGGCACCGTATTCGGGGTCGCGACCTCGCTGGGTTATGGCGTGTTGCAGGTCAACGCCGGGCTTAACCACCTGTTTGGCGTGCCGATCAACGAAACCGTTCAGGTGATATTGATCGTGGTGATTACCGGGCTGGCCACCATTTCCGTGGTTTCAGGGCTGGAGAAAGGCATACGCTTTCTGTCGGAGCTGAACCTTGGCCTGGCGCTGTTGCTCCTGGCCTTGGTCTTGCTGTTGGGGCCAACCGTTCTGCTGTTGAAATCCTTTGTGGAAAATACCGGCGGCTATCTGTCCGAGCTGGTCAGCAAGACGTTCAACCTGTATGCCTATGAGCCGAAATCCAGCAACTGGTTAGGCGGATGGACGCTGCTCTATTGGGGGTGGTGGCTCTCCTGGTCGCCTTTCGTCGGTATGTTCATCGCACGAGTTTCCCGCGGCCGAACCATCCGCGAATTTGTCACGGGCGTGCTGTTCGTCCCGGCCGGCTTCACCCTCATGTGGATGACGGTGTTCGGCAACAGCGCCATTTACCTCATCATGGAAAAGGGCGCGACAGACCTCGCCGCTACGGTACAACAAGACGTGGCGCTGGCGTTGTTTAACTTCCTGGAGCATTTCCCGTTCTCCAGCGTGCTTTCGTTTATCGCCATGGCGATGGTTATCGTCTTTTTCGTCACCTCCGCCGATTCCGGCGCCATGGTCGTGGATACGCTGGCTTCGGGCGGCTCCAGCAACACACCGGTCTGGCAACGCATTTTCTGGGCGTCGCTGATGGGCATCGTCGCCATCGCCTTGCTGATCGCCGGGGGGCTCAGCGCGCTGCAAACCGTCACCATCGCCAGCGCATTGCCTTTCTCGGCCATCTTGCTGGTCTCCATTTACGGCTTGCTTAAGGCGCTGCGGCGCGATCTGACCAAGCGCGACAGCCAAAATATGGCCACCATCGCCCCCACCGCCGCCCGCAACCCCATTCCTTGGCAGCGCAGGCTGCGCAATATCGCCTATCTGCCAAAACGCTCGCTGGTTAAGCGCTTTATGGATGAGGTCATCCAGCCTGCCATGACGCTGGTGCAGGAAGAGCTGAGTAAACAAAACACGCTCAGCAGCATCAACGCCACTGCGGAAGACCGCATTCGTTTCGAGGTCGATTTGGGCGATGAGCTTAACTTTATCTATGAAGTCAGACTGCGCGGCTACAGTTCGCCGACGTTCGCCCTGGCCGGGCTGGATAACGATGAACAGCAAGCCGAGCAGCACAAGTATTATCGCGCGGAGATCTACCTGAAAGAAGGCGGCCAAAACTACGATGTCATGGGCTGGAATCAGGAGCAGTTGATCAACGATATTCTCGACCAGTACGAAAAACACCTGCATTTCTTGCATCTGGTGCGCTAAAGAGCGACATGCCGCCCCCAGGGGCGGCATTTTTTTGCCCCGCTTTCTTCACCACAGTGCTGATGATGCGGTTGGAATGGCGGACCAACAGAAACAGCGCTTTATGAGCAAAGGATTGGTTCGGGATAACGTTTCGAAGAATCAGGATGTTTTCAAGAGGGAGTGCTGGAGCGGGTGAAGGGAATCGAACCCTCGTATGCAGCTTGGGAAGCTGCCGTTCTACCATTGAACTACACCCGCATCGGTGTGCGACAGGCATTATAACCGGTTATCGGCGGCGGGCAAGCGGAGATGGCGCGTAACTGTCGATGTTTTAAGCGGTTAAGTCCGGTGGGCAAAAAAAAACCGGCGCAGTTGCCTGCACCGGTGGTTTCACGCTAAACGGAATTATTTCTGTGGGCGCATCGCCGGGAACAGAATCACGTCGCGGATGGTGTGGCTGTTGGTGAACAGCATCACCATGCGGTCGATACCGATGCCCAGACCGGCGGTCGGCGGCAGGCCGTGCTCCAGCGCGGTGACGTAGTCTTCGTCGTAGAACATCGCTTCGTCGTCGCCGGCGTCTTTGGCGTTCACCTGATCGGCGAAGCGCTGCGCCTGGTCTTCGGCGTCGTTCAGCTCGGAGAAGCCGTTGCCGATTTCACGGCCGCCGATGAAGAACTCGAAGCGGTCGGTGATTTCCGGGTTAACGTCGTTGCGGCGCGCCAGCGGCGACACTTCAGCCGGGTACTCGGTGATGAAGGTCGGCTGAATCAGATGGCTTTCCGCCACTTCTTCGAAGATCTCGGTCACGACGCGGCCCAGACCCCAGCTCTTCTCAACCTTGATGCCGATGGATTCGGCGATGGCCACCGCTTTACCCATGTCGGCCAGGTCAGCCAGATCGGTTTCCGGGCGGTATTTCTTGATCGCCTCGGTCATGGTCAGCTTTTCGAACGGCTTGCCGAAGTCGAACACTTCGTCGCCGTACTGCACCTGAGAGGTACCCAGCACCTTCTCGGTCAGGGTGCGGAACAGCGTCTCGGTCAGCTCGATCAGGTCTTTGTAATCCGCGTAAGCCATGTAGAGTTCCATCATGGTGAACTCTGGGTTGTGACGCGGAGAAACGCCTTCGTTACGGAAGTTACGGTTGATTTCGAACACGCGCTCAAAGCCACCAACCACCAGACGCTTCAGATACAGTTCCGGCGCGATGCGCAGGTACATATCGATATCCAGCGCATTGTGGTGCGTGATGAACGGACGCGCGGACGCACCGCCCGGGATCACCTGCATCATCGGGGTTTCGACTTCCATGAAGCCGCGTTCCACCATGAAGTTGCGGATAGCCGACATCACCTGCGAACGCACCTTGAAGGTGTTGCGCGATTCTTCGTTGGCGATCAGATCCAGGTAACGCTGGCGGTAACGGGTTTCCTGATCCGCCAGGCCGTGGAATTTGTCCGGCAGCGGGCGCAGCGCTTTGGTCAGCAGACGCAGCTCGGTGCAGTGGATCGACAGTTCGCCGGTCTTGGTTTTGAACAGCTTGCCGCGTGCGCCGAGGATATCGCCCAGATCCCACTTCTTGAACTGGTCGTTGTACACGCCTTCAGCCAGATCGTCGCGCGCGACGTACAGCTGAATGCGGCCGCCCACGTCCTGCAGCGTGACGAAGGATGCCTTGCCCATAATGCGACGGGTCATCATGCGGCCGGCGACGGTCACCTCTACGCCCAGCGCTTCCAGCTCTTCGTTGTCTTTATCGCCGTACGCGGCGTGCAGTTTGTCGGAGGTGGAGTCGCGACGGAAGTCATTCGGGAACGCAATGCCGTTCTCGCGCAGGCCGGCCAGTTTCTCGCGGCGGGACTGCAGTTCGTTATTGAGATCCAGCGCCTGATCGGCGCCCTGTACTTGTTGTTCAGACATTTCTATTCCTCATAACCCGGCTTTCAAACTTGCCTCAATGAATTTATCCAGGTCGCCATCCAGTACGGCCTGCGTGTTACGCGTTTCGACGTTGGTGCGCAAATCCTTGATGCGGGAGTCATCCAGCACGTAAGAACGGATTTGGCTGCCCCAGCCGATGTCGGACTTATTGTCTTCCATCGTCTGCTTATCAGCATTTTTCTTTTGCATCTCAAACTCGTACAGCTTGGCTCGCAGCTGTTTAAACGCTTGATCCTTGTTCTTATGCTGAGAACGATCGTTCTGGCACTGCACCACGATGTTGGTTGGCAGGTGAGTAATACGTACGGCGGATTCGGTTTTGTTGACGTGCTGACCGCCCGCACCGGAGGCGCGGTACACGTCGATACGCAGATCCGCCGGGTTGATTTCGATATCGATATCGTCGTCGACTTCCGGGTAGATGAACACCGAGCTGAACGAGGTGTGGCGACGGCCGCCGGAGTCGAACGGGCTCTTGCGCACCAGGCGGTGAACGCCGGTTTCAGTGCGCAACCAGCCGAACGCGTAATCGCCGATGATCTTGATGGTGGCGGATTTCAGGCCCGCGACGTCGCCGTCGGACTCTTCGATCACTTCGGTCTTGAAGCCCTTGGCTTCGGCCCAGCGCAGGTACATACGCAGCAGCATGCTGGCCCAGTCCTGCGCTTCGGTGCCGCCGGAGCCGGCCTGGATATCCAGGTAGCAGTCGGCGCTGTCGTATTCGCCGGAGAACATGCGGCGGAATTCCAACTGATCCAGCTTGCTCATCAGTTGATCCAGCTCGGCGACCGCTTCGTTGAAGGTCTCTTCATCGTCGGCTTCCACCGCCAGCTCCAGCAGCCCGCCGACGTCTTCGCCGCCCTGCTCCAGCTGATCGATGGTTTCAACGATGGCTTCCAGCGCGGCGCGCTCTTTGCCGAGCGCCTGCGCGCGCTCCGGCTCGTTCCAAACGTCCGGCTGCTCCAGCTCGGCGTTGACTTCTTCTAGGCGTTCCTTCTTGGCATCATAGTCAAAGATACCCCCTAAGAACCGCAGTCCGCTCGGACAGGTCCTGAATTCGGTTTTTTACCGGGTTAATTTCAAACATGGTTTCGTTCTTTTACGTTGATGTCGTCGATGGCGGAATGCCATTGGAACCGCTAATTCTAACGGATCCGGGCGGCAGTTTATAGCGAGTTGGTCAGTTTTTGTGGCGATCGGAAAGGATGCAGGGGATTGGAGAGCCCAATCCCCGAATTGTGTTCAATTTCGCCTCAGCGCGGCCAAAGATGCTGGATCAGCAGCTGCACGTTGCGGTTGCCGCGAAACTCGTTGACGTCGAGCTTGTAGGCCAGTTCGACCTCGCGCACGCTGCTGTCCGGCCACAGCGTGGTGTCCACGTTGAACGCGATGCCGTCGAGCAGCGGGCCGCCGCCGAGCGGCTCCACCATCAGCTTCAGGTGTTTCTCGCCCACCAGCCGCTGCTGCAGGATGCGGAACTTGCCGTCGAAGGTCGGTTCCGGGAACGCCTGGCCCCACGGGCCGCCCTCGCGCAGCAGCTCCGCCGTCGTCAGCGACAGCTCCTGCATCGCCAGCTCGCCGTCAGACCAGATCACCCCTTCCAGCATCGCCGGATCGAGCCATTCCCCCACCAGCTCGCCGAAGCGCTGGCGGAACTCGTCGAACCTGGCCTCTTCCAGCGACAGCCCGGCCGCCATCGCGTGGCCGCCGAACTTCATCATCAGCCCGGGGTTCAGCATATCCAGCCGCTCCAGCGCGTCGCGCATGTGCAGGCCAGGCACCGAACGGCCGGAGCCTTTCAGGATGCCGTCGCCCGCCGGCGCGAACGCGATCACCGGGCGGTGGAAACGCTCCTTGATACGTGAGGCGAGGATGCCCACCACGCCCTGGTGCCATTCCGGGTGATACATCGCCAGCCCGTAAGGCAGCTCGATGCTGGTGCGCTCCAGCTGGTCGCACAGCTGCAGGGCTTCCACCTGCATGCCCTGCTCTATCTCGCGTCGCGTCTGGTTCAGCGCGTCGAGATCGTTGGCCAGCATACGCGCCTGCGCAATATCGTCGCTCAGCAGCAGCGCCACGCCAATAGACATGTCGTCCAGCCTGCCGGCGGCGTTAAGACGCGGGCCGAGAGCGAAACCGAGATCGTTGGCCGCCAGTTGGCGGGCATCGCGGTTGGCCACCTCAAGCAGCGCACGGATGCCCGGACGGCATTTGCCGGCACGGATGCGGTTTAACCCCTGATACACCAGAATGCGGTTGTTGGCGTCCAGCGGCACCACGTCGGCCACGGTGCCGAGCGCCACCAGATCCAGCAGTTCCGCCAGATTGGGCATCGCCAGCGCGCGCTGTTCGAACCAGCCGCTGTCCCGCAGCCGGGCGCGCAGCGCCAGCATCAGGTAAAACGCGACGCCCACCCCGGCCAGCGATTTGGACGGGAAGGCGCAGCCGCGCAGGTTGGGATTGACGATCGCTTCGGCCGCCGGCAGGGTCTCGCCCGGCAGGTGGTGATCGGTCACCAGCACCTGCATGCCCTTGGCGTGCGCCACATCGACGCCGGCGTGGGAGGAGATGCCGTTATCGACGGTGACGATCAGCTCCGCGCCGCGCGCCGCCGCCTGCTCCACCACTTCGGGGCTCAGGCCGTAGCCGTCTTCGAAGCGGTTCGGCACCAGGTAGTCGACGCTGGCGCCGCCCATGCTGCGCAGCGCCAGCACCGTCAGTGCGGTGCTGGTGGCGCCGTCGGCGTCGAAATCGCCCACCACCATGATGCGGCGGCCGTCGGCCAGCGCCTGTTGCAGCAGGCTGACGGCGTCGTCGATGCCGTCCAGCTGTTGCCAGGGCAGCATGCCCTTGACGCCGCGTTCCAGCTCTTGCTCAGCCTGCACGCCGCGCAGGGCGTAAAGCCGGCGCAGCAGCGGCGGCAAACTGGCGGGCAGATGCGTGTCGTCCGCCGCCGGGCGGCGACGTAGTTGCGTTTTGATACTCACCGGCGATTAACCACCGGCTTTGGTGGCGGCCTGGTGCGCATCCAGCATGGCGGCCATCTCTTTCGGCCCCTGATAGCCCGGGATCATCATGCCGTTTTCCAGGATGATCGCCGGCGTGCCCTGAATGCCGAACTGCACGCCCAGCTCGTAATGCTTGCTGATGTCGGTTTTGCAGGTGGCCGGAGAAACGGCGTCGCCCTTCATGGCGGCGTCGAACGCCTTGGCCTTGTCGGCGGTGCACCAGATCGACTGCATGTCTTTCTCAGCCTGGGAGGCCAGCCCCTGGCGCGGGAACGCCAGGTAGCGCACGGTGATGCCCAGATCGTTGTACTCTTTCATCTGCTGGTGCAGCTTGTGGCAGTAACCGCAGGTGATGTCGGTGAACACGGTGATCACGTGTTTCTCTTTCGGCGCCTTGTAGACGATCATCTGATCTTTCAGCGCGTCCATCTTGCTGCCCAGCAGTTGGTTGGTCACGTTGACCGGCTCTTTGCCGCTGACGTCGAACAACGGGCCCTGCAGGATATGCTTGCCGTCTTCGGAGGCGTACAGCACGCCGCTGTCGGTCAGCACGGTTTTCAGTCCATTGACCGGTGAAGGCTGCACGTCCGCCTGCTGGATGCCCAGGCTGGCGAGCGCTTTTTTGATCGCCGCGTCATCGGCATGGGCGGCGCCGGTCACCGAAGCCACCAGCAGTGAGAGCAGCATTAAACCTTTTTTCATTGTTCCAATCCTTTCGAACCCGCCGCTCAGGCGCGCGGGTGATGCTGTTGATGTAGCTGTTTCAGTCGTTCGGTCGCTACATGAGTATAAATTTGCGTGGTAGAGAGATCGCTGTGCCCTAACAACATCTGTACGACACGGAGATCGGCCCCATGGTTCAGCAAATGGGTGGCGAACGCGTGCCGCAACACGTGCGGCGACAGACGCTCGCTGTCGATGCCCGCAAGGATGGCATAGTGTTTGATGCGATGCCAGAACGTCTGTCGGGTCATTTGCTGGCAGCGGGTGCTAGGGAACAGCACATCCAGCGTCTGGCCGTTGACCAGCCACGGGCGGCCGTGCTCCAGATAATTTTCGATCCAGTAGACCGCCTCTTCGCCCAGCGGCACCAGCCGCTCCTTGTTGCCCTTGCCGATCACCCGCACCACGCCCTGGCGCAGGCTGACGTCGCTGATGCTCAGCCCCACCAGTTCGGAAACCCGCAGCCCGGTGGCGTACAACACTTCGAGCATCGCCTTGTCGCGCAGTTCCAGCGGCTGATCGACGCAGGGCGCCTGCAGCAGCGCATCGACCTGCGCCTCGCTCAGATCCTTCGGCAAACGCTGCGGCAGCTTGGGAGACGCCAGCTGCGCGGTGGGATCGTCGGCGCGCAGCTTTTCGCGGTACAGGTACTGAAACAGGCGGCGCATGGCGCTCAGCAAACGCGCGGAGCTGGTGGCCTTGTAGCCGCCGTCCACCCGCTCGGCGAGAAACGCCTGCAGATCCAACGCCTGCGCCTGCAGCAAGGCGGTGTTTTGCTGGCCAAGCCAGGTGCCCAGCGCCTGCAAATCCAGCCGGTAGGAGGCCAGCGTATTTTCCGCCAGATTGCGCTCAAGCCACAGCGCATCCAGGAATTGTTCAATCAGCGCATGGTCTTGCTGTTGCACGCGGTCCTCTCTTTGTTGCATTTCCACCCGCGCCATTATGCCTTAAGCCGACGCAAATCAGGTATACTCGCTGCAATTCTCTAAACGGCAACGTAACGGTTTACACATGAAGATTGGTCTGTTTTACGGCTCCAGCACCTGCTACACCGAGATGGCGGCAGAAAAAATCCGTGAGATTCTGGGTGAAGACCTGGTCGACCTGCACAACCTGAAAGACGTCTCTCCCAAGCTGATGGAGGACTATTCCATACTGATCCTCGGCATCCCGACCTGGGATTTCGGCGAACTGCAGGAAGACTGGGAAGCGATCTGGCCGCAGCTGCCGACGCTGGATCTGAAAGGCAAAATCGTCGCCATGTACGGCATGGGCGATCAGCTCGGGTACGGTGAGTGGTTCCTTGACGCGCTGGGCATGCTGCACGATCACATCGCGCCGCTGGGCGTGCAGTTCATCGGCTTCTGGCCAACCGAGGGCTTCGAGTTCACCAGCCCCAAACCGCTGAGCGCCGACGGCAAACACTTCGTCGGCCTGGCGCTCGATGAGGTCAATCAATACGATCTGAGCGAAGAGCGCCTGCAGCAATGGTGCGAGCAGATCCTGTTGGAGATGGAGCCGCTGCTGTAGCCGCTATCGGGCGCTCAACGCGCCCGATTTCCCCCGCTTATTTCCACAGACGAAAGCGTGGTTCGTCTTCGCCGGCCGGCGTCTCCTTTGCCAGACGCGCCGGATCGGCCACCTGATACCAGTCCAACTTGCGCGTCAACAGCATAATGCCCGCCAGAATGGCGAACAGCAGCCCCGCCCCCAGCACCAACGCATTGTCCTCCGACTGCAGCAGCAAATAGAGCACGCCGTACAACAGCAACAGGCTCGCGGCGAACAGCGCACCACGCAGCTTGCCGCGCAGCACGGCGCTCAGGTAGAAGCCGATCAGTCCGCTGCAGGCGATGCTGGCCGCCAGGTAAGCGAGAGCGAATCCCAGGTGTTCGGAGAAGGCCAGCAGAATCAGGTAGAACAACACCAGCGCCGCGCCGACCAGCAGGTACTGAATTGGGTGCACCCGCAGCCCGGTCAGGGTTTCGAACAGGAAAAACGCCATAAATGTCAGCCCGATAAACAGCAGCGCGTATTTGACCGCGCGCTCGGTCAACTGATAGTGATCGACCGGTTCGACCAGGCTGGCGCTGAAGGCCGGCAGCTTGTCCTCGTCGATAATGCCATCGTCGTAATGGAACGCACTGTTGATGTTGTTGGCGAACCAGGTGCTGCGCCAGCGAGCGCTAAACCCTTGCTCCGTCACCTTGCGTTCGTCCGGCAGGAAGTTGCCGAGGAAATTCGGGTGCGGCCAGTTGCTTTGCAGCTGCAGCTCGCTGCTGCGCCCCAGCGGCACCAGTGACAGGCTGCTGGTGCCCGCCAGCGTCAGGGTGAAGTCGGCGCTCAGCCCCGCTTTTTGTTGCAGCGCCGCCAGCGTCAGCGGGGCGTGGATCCCCTGGCGCAACGATCCCACGCCGGTGCCCGGCTCAAACGCCACCGGCTGCGGCGTTGCCAGCGGGGAAATGCTCTTGATGCCGCGAGAATCGCTCAGCGCCACCAGCAGGAACGGCTGACCGACGGTCACGTTGGCGCGTTGCAAATCCGCCAGCTCCGGCTGGCCGAAACGCACCTTGAAGTTCAGCGGCCCCTGGTAAACCTGCGTCTGATAAATGCCCAACTTGCGCACCTCTACTTTCGGCGCCCCCTGCACCTGAAGCGACTCCGGCAGCAAATAGCGGTAATGCTGCACCCGCTGCACTACCGTTTGTCCTTTCTCGTCTTTCTTCTCTTCTCGTTCGACGTAGGGAATGACAATCAACGGACCGAGCACGCGCTGCGCCCCGCTGGTGCTTTCGCTCACCTGCCCGACCACGCTTTGCCGATAGCCGCTGCGTTCGTCGATCACGCTCATCAGTTGGGCGATGGGGATCAACATCACCACCATCAATCCCAGCAGCGTGGTTATTTTCCAGAAAAGTACCGATTTCATCATGCTCGCTCCTCGTAGGTAATGAGGCCACGATAAAACCCGCAGGTGAAATCAGAATGTGGTTATGTGAAGGGAAGGTGAAGTCACAGCGATAACATGAACGTCGCTTCCACCCCGTGCGGCCGGCGGTTGCGCAGGTGAATGCCGCCATGATGCAGACGGGCGACCTCCTGCACGAAGTTCAGCCCCAGCCCGCTGCTTTTCGGCCGTTCGGCGCGCGGCAACGAATAAAAGCGCTCGAACACCTTATCGAACGCATAGTCAGGAATGCCGCTGCCGTCGTCGCAAACGCTGATGCAGTAATGCTGTTCCCGCCGTTCGCCTCGCACGCTGACGCAACCGCCCGGCGGGGTAAAGTCGATCGCGTTGTCCAGCAGGTTGGTCAGCGCCTGGCTGATCAGCAACGCATCGCCGTTCAGCGTCACCTCCGCCAGCGCCTCCAGCCGCAACCTGACGCCGCGCTGCGTCGCCTGCGCCTCTTTACCCGCCACCGTCTGGTCGATCAACGCCGCGATCGCGATGGGCGCCGTCTCCATTTCTGGCCGGCTCTCCAGCCGCGCCTGCACCAGCAGTTTATCCACCAGTTGCTGGATGCGCGCGCTTTGCTGCTCGATGTTGGTGAGAAAACGCCGGGCGGTTTCCGGCGGTGGCAACTCCTGCAATAGCTCCGCCGCGCCTCTAATCGCCGCCAGCGGGCTTTTCAGCTCATGCGTCAGGGCATGCGCATATTGTTCGATATAGGCTTTGCCTTCCAGCTTCAGGCGCATGCTCTCCAGCGCCTGCGCCAGTTGGGTCAGTTCCCGGCCGCCCACTTTGGGCAATGGCGCATTTTCGCCCTGCGCCACCCCGTCGGCATAACGCACCAGCCGGCCTATCGAACGGGTGATCCACCAGACGAACACCGCCCCGATCAGCAGCGCGATCCCCAGCAGCAACGCGCCGGCCCACAGAATGCGCCGTTCGCTGCGTTTGATCACCGGCGCCATGGTGCTGTTGGGTTTGCCCACGGTGAGTACGCCGATAATACGCCCTTGTTCTATCACCGGCGCGGCCACATACATCACCGAACTGTTTTCATCCTGCGGGTCGCTAAGGGTGCTGCGGGCGCCGTACTGGCCGCGCAGCGTTCGATAAACGTCATTCCAGCGCGAATAGTCCTGCCCCTGCGCGCGGCCGGCGGAATCGAAGATGACCCGGCCCTGGGCATCGGTAAGATAGACGTGGTATTCACTGCGGTCCTTGCGGATGCCGGAAATGTTGGCGCCGATCGGCCGCTGATTCAGCTGCGTAAACGCCTGCGCCAGTTGGCCATGCGCCGCATCGCCGCGCTGCATGTCCTGACGGGCGATCTGCGCCAGCAGGTTGGCGGTGTCCACCAGCGTGCCTTCGGTAGCGCGCCGCACGCCGGGCTTCACTTCCTGGACGAAAATGCTCAGCACGAAGTACCCGGCCACCGCTACGATCAGAAAGTACCCCAGCAGCAGGCGCAGGCCAATTTTCATGGCTGGCGGCTCACGCTGTAGCCCAATCCGCGGTGGGTGTGGATCGGCGGTTCACCGGGTTCAACCGCACGCAGCTTGGCGCGCAGCGTTTTGATGTGGGTATCGACGGTGCGATCCAGGCTTTCTTCCGCCTGCGCCCAAACGCTTTCCATCAGTTGCTGCCGCGAGAACACCCGTCCAGGCGCCAACAGCAGCGTTTTCAGCAGCAGGTATTCGTAACGGGTCAGCGACAGCGGCCGCTGATGGTAGGAAATGGTGGCCGCGTCTTCGTCGAGCGCGAAAGCGCCGAAATGGTAGGGCGCGCTCTGCTGCAGGCGCTGCTGCTTGTGCAGGCGACGCAAAATGGTGCGCACCCGCGCGCTGACCTCGCGAGGGGAGAACGGCTTGGCGACATAGTCGTCGGCGCCGATTTCCAGCCCGATCAGGCGATCCACTTCATCACTGCGGGCGGTGAGAAACAGAATCGGCAGGTCGGCCGCCTGAGCCAGCAGGCGGCGACACAATTCAAAGCCGTTGATATCCGGCAAACCGACATCGAGGATAGCGAGCGCGGGCGCGCCTTGCGCCAGCGCCTGCAACGCTGGTTCCGCGCGTTCGAACCAGCGCACCTCGAAGCCTTCGCTCTCCAGCGTGTAAACCAGCGTATCGGCAATGCTGGGTTCATCCTCCACCAACCAGAGTACGGGTTTCATCAGGGATCCTCGCCGTCACCCGCCGGCGGATACAGCAACAGCTGCCGCAGGTGGCGCCACTCCTCTTTGCTCATGCAGTCGGAAGCCAGCCACAGCCGGCGGCGCTTTTTGCCCTCCATCGGCAGCAGCGTCAGCAGCATGCCGTAACCCGGCATCCACGGTTTTTTCGCCAGCCGCCACTCGCGGCCGTGCCAGCTGAAGCGCCGGTCCGCCAGCAGCCGCAGCTCGCCCTGCGCCGCGGCGATGCGCTTCTGGCTGCGAATGCACTGAAACACCACCAGCGTCAGCAGCACCAGCCAGAGCGGGCCAAAACCTTCCGGCCAGGGCGAAATCAGGATCAGCAGGATCAACACGCCGTGGGTCAACAGTGAAAACAGCTGGGTGCGCCAGGAAATGCGGATATCACATCGCCACTGGGCCACGGTCTTTATTTCGCGTTTGGATCAGGGTCACCATTCTCTGCAGCTCGCCGTCCTGCGGCGCGCCATGATTCATCAGCCAGTTGAACAAATCGGGATCGTCGCACTCCAGCAGGCGGATAAACAGCGCCTTGTCCGCGTCATTCAGGCTGTCGTATTCGTATTCGAAGAACGGCATGATGGAGATGTCCAGCTCGCGCATGCCACGGCGGCAAGCCCAGTGAATACGTGCTTTGTTGTTAATATCCATGTTGTTATGACTCACCTCTTTTCAGCGCGGCAGCGCCAGCGCAGGGTTCAAATGACACACTGTATGGCAACGCCGTCGCAATATAATTCCATCAGCCGGGGATCTGTCTGCAAGGGTGCCCTGGCCGCAAGCCTATAGAGTAACAATTTGACATACACGCCGGGAAGGCGCTTTGCTGCGGAAAGCGTAATAAAGCGCAAAATGCCAAAAAAAGCGCACCCCGGCGCCGCGGCGCGAATAACAGTTTGCAAAGCCCGCCGCCTCTTTTACCATGGGTTCAATACCCTTCAGGTAAGCTAAACGTTGAGCAGGAACTTACTATGGCGCATAACATTCCATTCCCACCCCGTCAGCCCTCCGCTTCCACCCATCTGCCCCTGACGCTGATCTCGCTGGAAGATTGGGCGCTGGTGACGTTGAACGGGCCGGACACGGTGAAATATCTCCAGGGCCAGGTGACGGCGGACATCGACGCGCTGGCGGCCGATCAACACGTGCTGTGCGCCCACTGCGACGCCAAGGGCAAAATGTGGAGCAACCTGCGTCTGTTCCACCGTGGCGAAGGCTTCGCCTATCTGGAACGCCGCAGCGTGCTGGACAGCCAGCTGGCGGAAATCAAAAAATACGCGGTGTTCTCCAAAGTCACCATCGCCGCCGATAACGACGCGGTGTTGCTGGGCGTCGCCGGTTTCCAGGCGCGCGCCGCGCTGGCGGATCTGTTCGCCACGCTGCCGAGCGCCGAGCACCCGGTAGTGCAGGACGGCGAGACCACGATCCTGCACTTCAATGCGCCGGCGGAACGTTTTCTGCTGGTGACCCGCCCCGCCGTGGCCGAACAGCTGATCGGCAAACTGCATGACCAGGCGGAACTGAATGACAGCAGCCAGTGGCTGGCGCTGGAGATCGAGGCCGGTTATCCGGTTATCGACGCCGCCAACAGCGCGCAGCTGATCCCGCAGGCCACCAACCTGCAGGCGCTGGAAGGCATCAGCTTCAGCAAAGGCTGCTATACCGGTCAGGAGATGGTGGCGCGCGCCAAATTCCGCGGCGCCAACAAGCGTGCGCTCTACTGGCTGGAAGGTAAGGCGGCCCGCGCCCCGCAGGCGGCGGAAGACCTGGAGCTGCAGCTGGGTGAAAACTGGCGCCGCACCGGCACCGTATTGGCGTCGAGCCAACTGGCCGACGGCAGGCTGTGGGTGCAGGTGGTGATGAACAACGATTTGGACGCCGACAGCAAGCTGCGGGTGCGCGAGGATGCCGCCAGCCAGCTGGCGATCAAACCGCTGCCGTATTCGCTGGCCGAAGAGAAATAATCTGTCGGCCGCAGGCGCCCTGCCTGCGGCCGTCTTCGTTACTCGTCCAACTCCCCGTCGCGCTGCACCAGATAAATCAGCACCAGAATGATGGTGACGAAGAAGCGAAACGCATCGGGCACGCCGTTCCACTGTTTCGACATCCACATGCCAAACCACTCGCCCCCAATCGACATAAAGCCGACCTGCCAGGTGAGGAAGCCCAGCGTCAGCCCCACTACCGCCAGCTTTTTCCGGCCGTTGAAAGCTTTAGCGGGCAGTTTCAGGCCGCACAGCAAGCGCAGGCCGCCGATCCAGCACAGCAGCGCGGTCAGGCTCTCCAGCGCAATGATGAAGATATAGCCGGCGTGATGCAGCCACGGCGTTTGTATCGAACGGTAGCCGATGGTGGCGTCGGGGAAAATGGTGTCCATCATAAAGACGTGGCGCACGAAGGCGAAGTTGGAGCCGTAATCGGTGATATTGCCGAAGGCCACTAGCGAAGCGAACAAAGCGATAGCGCAGACCAGCAGCGCTTTGGATAAGCGAACGATCATTGTGATGAGTCCTGAACAAAGTTTAGAGAAAGAGTATGCGGGCTCAGAAATGAAAGAACGGGCTTGCTGGATACCCGAAAGAAGCAAGCGCCTCTTTTTTAAAACAAAAGAGGCGCCTGTTCAATACGCATTCAGACGTAGCGATAACGTTTAGACGTAGAGGTAGATCGCCATGAAATGGCAGGCGCTGCCGCCGAGCACGAAGGCGTGCCAGATGGCGTGGCCAAAGCGAATGCGCTTGGAGGCGTAGAAAATCACGCCGAGGGTATAGACCACCCCGCCTATCGCCAGCAGCGTGACGCCGCCGGCCTCCAGCCGCGTAACCAGCTGATAAATCACGATCAGCGACAGCCAGCCCATCGTCAGGTAGGTTACCAGCGACAGGGCTTCAAAACGGTGAGCGAAGGCCAGCTTGAACAGCACCCCCAGCAGCGCCAATCCCCAGATTACCGCCATCAGGCCCTTCGCCAGCGGCGAATCCAGCCCCACCAGCAGAAACGGGGTGTAAGTCCCGGCAATCAGGAGATAAATGGCGCAGTGGTCAAATTTTTTCAGCCAATGCTTGGCCTTCTGATGCGGGATCGCATGGTACAGCGTGGAAGCGAGAAACAGCAGGATCATGCTGCCGCCGTACAGGCTGTAACTGGTGATGGCCGTCGCATCGGCGCCGGTATTCACCGCCTGCACCAGCAGCAACACCAGGCCGACGATACCGAACACCAGCCCGATGCCGTGGCTGATGCTGTTGGCGATCTCTTCCGCCCACGGATAAGCTGCGGCGACAATCTTATTGTTCCCGGCTTTCACTACGTCCGTTTTCCCCATAACGCGCAACCCCTCAAAATGCCCTGCTTTGTGCGAAATTAACGCAAAGCAGCTTAACTGAGAATAATTCCAGTGTACACGTGTACGCTAAAATAAAAATGTGAACGCGTGTAACCATCGAAATCGCCCGCCCGGTGGTCTACAATCGTCAGGCTTCAACCCACCCACCTTGAGGTTTACACCATGTCATCCGCTGTACCCGCGTTAGATTTCGGCTCAATGACCCAGGTCATCCAGTTCCTGATGGAAATCGATAAGTTGAAAGGCGTGCAACGCCGCACCAAAGTGCTGGGCACCCAGCGCCAGGAAAACTCCGCCGAACACAGTTGGCACTTCGCCATCGCCGCCATGAGCCTGGCGCCCTACGCCGGTGATGACGTAGACATTCAGCGCGTGATCCAGATGGCGCTGCTGCATGACATTGTGGAAATCGACGCCGGCGACGTGCTGGTCTACGATCTGGCGGCCCGCGCGGCGATCCACGATCAGGAAGTGGCAGCGGCGCGCCGCCTGTTCGGCATGTTGCCGGAGGCTCAGCGCGAGTATTTCACCGCTTTATGGCAGGAATATGAAGATGGCGAAAGCGCCGATGCACGCTTCGCCTTGCTGCTGGATCGCACCATGCCGATGCTGATGAACCTGCACAATGAAGGCCAGAGCTGGGTGGAAAACGGCATCAGCCTGGAGCAGGTGCTGGCGCGCAATGCATCGATCGCCGACGTGCACCCCGAGCTGTGGCACCACATGGAGCAACACCTGCGGGATGCGCAGCGCAAAGGCTGGTTGAAGTAATAGTATCTGCTGCAGTGAATACACTGCAGCCTGTTTATTTCACCCGACGGCGGCTCCATACTTGCTTTTAGACGTCATCGTAGCGGTCAGTTCAAGCAAACCCAGCCCCGGCACGAGACATGTGTCTCATACTTGCTTAACCCCAGGTTCTCTCCTTTACTTACCTTTTTCGCATCCATTTCTTTGGGGAAAGTCATGAGCTCACTTCTCGTTCAACGCGATGTCGCCGCATTATTTTATGCCGTCATAGGAAAAAAAGCCGACATTAAAGATATCGATTATTTTTCAAAAAAATTGGCACAAGAAAACCTCTCCCTTGCTGCATTAACAAATAAATTAATCAATTCTGAATTAGGTCAATCACGCCTGTCGCAATTAAATAACAGTGAAAAAATACAGTTTATTTACCATAATCTTCATGGTGCCGACGCATCGGAGGAAATACTCGCTTACCTTCTCAGCCAATTGGAAAAAAGTGGCGATCTCGGAAGTCTTGCGGCTTACATGAACAACGAACTTTTGCACTACTCCGGGCAAGAAGTCATTTTAAAAGAACAACAAGCCGCGTTGATTGAAACCGTCAATCAAACGCTATTCCCCTCTTTTAACGGCTCAGTATCAGACGGAGCCGAATGGGTGCAGGGTTTTTATTATGCAGTGAAATCAACGATGACATCCGATGGTATAAACTATTGGGGCAACGTGATAAATAAGCACCCTGAACAGTTAAATCTGATTGCACAAAAATTTGTCGATGGTAAAAAAACGTTGTCGAACCTTAGCGACAATGATTTCGTCATCAAAATTTATGAAAATATTTTTGGATCAGCCCCCGATAACAACCAACTACAAAAATATACTGCCGGGTTAACTATCAATACGGAAAACCGTGGCGATGTTATAGTACGAATGATTAATGACATCCGCAATGATGACACCAGCGAACATGCTGATGCCAAAGCGATTTTTTTGGCTAACACGCATGTTTATACCGCCGGAGAGTTACCGGCACCGGTGTATCAAGAGGCCATAACTGCAATATACTTGAGCATTGCCGGTTATTATATTGATGCCAATGCATTGGATACCTACAGTAAGCAATTAGCCGCAGGGCGCTCTGAGAGTGATATCCTCGCCATGTTCGCTAAGCAGCCTGCATTCGCCAAAGCCGCCTCATATCAGATAATATTCAGTAATTTATGGGGAAGACCCATGACGACAGCCGAGTCTGTCGCAATTATGAACGAAAGTGGTAATGATGCACTGAAGGCAACACTGGCGGTATTGGCGCACTTTCGTGCTAATGAGAGTATTATTTCAGGCAATGGCGGAGCTCCGGGCAGTTATGCGGTCCAACAATTCGAAAAAAAGATCGGAGTCAATTTAAACTATGTCAAACAGGGGGTGCTGACAAAAAGTGATGAAAACGGAGCATTAACGGGAACAATAAATAATCATGGCGTCGAACATGTTATTTCCAATGCTGAGTTACTCATGCTGAATGACATTACGTTGAACGTCATGAAATCAGGCACTGTCGACATTAGTCAATTGAATGGGTGGCATACCCTTACCATTGACGGTACTGAGAATGTTTTACTGAAGTTGTTCACGCAAGCGCTCAATAATATTAATATATTCCTGAAAAACCCGAATGTCACCTTGGCAAACCCTATTACTGGGAACAATCAAAACGTTATCATCACGGCAGATGCGGATATGGCGCATGCCACCGGCGAGCTTCGATTCAATTTTGCAAAAAATATCAATGTACAGTGGCAAGGCAATAGCATCAATGACGGCGCCAATAGCGTTAGCAATACTTTCAAAATTAAGGGGTATGACCAAGGTTCGGTATTAACGGCTAATCTCATCACCAAGAATGTGTATCTCACCACAGGTAGCGAAGGTACGCTTTCCGGCACGATTGCCACCAATGTAGGTAACTTTACGCTTTTCCCCCAGATCGATTTGGCGGGCTATCGCGGTACGGGTTCTATCTACCTTGACGGACAATTAGTCGGCAACGAGGGCAGGCACGTATTTGATATCGGCCTCTTGGCCGATCCCTCTATCGCTAACATACACAACAAGGATTATAAGCATATCACCGACCTGAAAGCCCCCGAGCTTTGGGATCCTGCGTGGGGAATGCCAAACGGTTTTACGGGTTCATACGGTTTTGCGCTGTCTGGCTTTGCCGATAACGTTACGGTGATTAATGTGCCGGTAGATTCATTTATGGATGCCCCTTTTAGCCAACGCGCTCTGGAAATCACCGGTAATGCCGGTGAAAACAGCCATATTACCTTCGAGTACGCCCCCGATTACCGTTATAAAAATTTTTCACCCGTGATGACAATTAGTTTTGATGCGAAAAATATAGTTCACGCTGATGCCGGCACTTTATCGTTCAAAACCGATACGGTCTATATTGACTCTGGTATTCCGGAGGTCAGAGAGTTTTTGGAAATATCATCCAAGGGAGATGCGGAAAACACCCTACGCCTTGAGGGCCATGACAACCATATCAGTGAAATTAACATTACCGGTGATAAGGCGCTTAACCTCACCATCAAAAACAATTTCAGCGAAGAATTGAAATCCATCACCAGTCACATGGCTAATAGCACACCACTGCATTTGACCGTGGAACAAGGGGGGACCGGCGGCGGGCAGTTCTATCAGCTGCTAAAACAATTAGACGGACTGACGGGATACGATGCCATCATGTCCCAATTGGCCGGTTACCAACTGTCGATCGCCAACGATGCCCCTACGACCAGCGGCATCCAGGCTAATCATATCTACAACGTAATGGGCAATACGAGTCTGGCAACCGGCAAAGGCGCGGATACGGTGGTATTCAACCACAGTACCATTGATAACATGGTCACCTTTAACGATTACGAAAACAGCAGTACGCAAAATGCATCATGGGTTGAAGGCGACAACATTGCCGTCGGTGATATCGACCGGCAGTGGCTCTTTTCCGCGGGTGGCAGCAAGACTATCGATCTCGTCGGCAGCTTATCCCTGAATGAGCTGACAGTGCTACTCTCCGGAATGAATGTCCAGACGAATACGACTCCGCAACAATTGTTCATTGAACTGGTATCTACAGTCACTCAAGGCCACAGTCAGAGTGCATTGAGCGAAGTCAGCGCCTTATCGTTGAATGGATTCTATTTTGTGATGGTGGATAAGAATCTGAATCACAGTTTGGACAACGATGACATTATTTTTGGTCTCACAAACGACAATGCCTTCAACATGGCCCATTACGATTCACCCGTTCTGGAAATTAATGGCATTGGCAGTTTTACCCATGATGCCCTCGCTGCATAGCTGCTATTTATCATGCACAACTTTCACGCCGGGCTTTGACCCGGTGTGAAAGTTACTACGGTTTGTGCGCCCTCCCCTTCGCGGCAATCACTGCCCCCAGCGCGCTCAGTAACGCCCCCAGCATGCAGTCCAACAACGGCCCGGCATAACGTACCCGGGTCAGAAACGGTTCGGTGATGAGTGCCGCCTGCGGGATGCGCAGCGCAAAGGCTGGTTGAAGTAAGTGAACCAGGCCGCCGCCGCAGGCCGTTATCGTCACGCGAACGCCCGTTGGCGTTCCAACGCCTCCTCATAGCTCGGCATCGATCCCGCCGCCCCGGCGCGCTCCACGCAGACAGCCGCGTAGGCGGCGGCGAAGCGCACCGCATCGGCTAACGGCACCTGATTCGCCAGCTGCGCCGCCAGGGCGCCATTAAACGCATCGCCCGCGCCGGTGGTGTCTTTCGGCTGCGCCGGAAACGCCGGGATCAGCTCGCTGTTTTCCCCGTCCGAGAACAACGCTCCCTGCGTCCCCAAGGTCACGATCAGCAAGCGAATGCCCTTGGCGTGCAGCACCTGCGCCGCCTGGCGCGCCGAAGCCGCATCCCGCACCGGCACGCCGGTCAGCAACGTACACTCGGTGGCGTTGGGCGTCAACATATCAACCTGCGCCAGCAGGCTGTCCGGCACCGGCTGAAACGGCGCCGGGTTGAGAATGATGAACGTCTGCGCCTCGCGGGCGATGGCGATCACCTGCTCAATCGCCGGCAGATTGTTCTCCAGCTGGGTCAACAGAATGTCCGCCGCGGCGATCGCCGGCCGGCACTGGCGCACCTCATCTTCGCTGACCGTCAGGTTGGCGCCGGGATCGACGGCGATCATGTTCTCCGCCTCCTCGCCGGCAACATAGATAAGCGCATTGCCGGTCGGGCAATCGCCGGTCGAGAACAGTGTCACCGCATCGAAACCAGCGGCGGCGAGGTGGCGCCGGGCGAAGGTGCCGAAGTCGTCGCGCCCCACCTTGCCGATGTAATGCACCCGCGCCCCGGCGCGCAGCGCGGCGGTGGCCTGATTGGCGCCCTTGCCGCCCGCGCCCATCATGCTGTTGCGGGCGATCAGCGATTCGCCGGGCTGCGGAAAGCGCGCCATGCCGGCGACGATATCCAGGTTGAACGAACCGAACACGCAGACTTTGCCTTTCATTGCGGGTACTCCCTGCTCAATTGGAAATGGCGCCGGGCGGCCAGGCAGGCGCCTTTGCTGCCGGTTTCATCGCTAAGGCGGCTGATGGAGATCGCCAGCCCCTGCGCCGGCTGCGGCCCGCGCAGATGGCGGCGGATCTCTTGCTCCAGCTGCGCCAACGGAAAACCGCTCATGGCGATCACGCCGCCCCCCAGGATCAGCCGCTCTGGATCGAGCACGTTCATTTCGATGGCGATGGTCTGCGCCAATCGTTCGACGAAGCGCCGCAGATCCGGATGTTCGCCGTGGCGTTCGAACAGCCGTTCGAACGGCGTTTGCGCCGCGTTGGCATGCGCCCAGCCGGTCAGCCAGTGACCGGAGGTCAGGCTCTCGACGCAGCCCCGTTTACCGCACGGGCACTCGCCCTGAAGGCCCGGCCAGGGAATGTGCCCCAGCTCGCCGGCGGCGCCGTGCGCCCCGTGGTAAAAATCGCCGTTCAGCCACAGGCTATTGCCCATGCCGGTGCCCAAATACAGCCCCACCGCCACCTGCGGCAGCGCCGGCAGCTGCTGCAAGTCCCACCACAGCAGGTGATTGACGTCTTTATCCATCCGCACCGGCAGCGCCAGCAAATCGGCCAACAGCGCCGCCACCGGCTGAGCATCCAACGCCGGAATGAACGGCAGCGACAGCACCCGCGAGCGATCGCGGCTGAGGATACCCGGCAGCCCCAGCATCACCTGCGCCACCTGACGATCCTGGCAATGCCCGGCGATCAGGCGGCCCAACGCCACCAACGGATCGGCCTGCCGTGCCCAATCGGCGGTCGCTATCTTGCGGTACCCGCTAAACTCGCCGTCATCATCCATCAACAGCAGGCGGGTATTGGTGCCGCCGACGTCAACGCCAAGAAAATGCCGCATCATGTCCCCCCGCCTCAAGCCGCCTGCCGCATCTGATCCAGCATTTTTTCCCATGCCGTCTCCAGATCCGGATCGAGGTTGAACAGCCCGGAGCTGCCGACGATCAACACTTCCGCGCCGGCGCCCATCAGATCGCGGTAGGTCCGCTGATTGCAGGATCCGTCGATCTCGATCAGATAGCGCAGATTTTGCTGGCGTTTCAGATCGCGCAACTGGCGGATCTTTTCCAGCATTTCGGGAATGAACGGTTGCCCGGCATAGCCCGGATCGACGGTCATCACGGTGACCTTGTCCAGCAGGTGAAGGTAGTGGCGGATAAACTCCACCGGCGTGGCCGGGTTCAGCACCACCCCCACTTTTTTGCCCAGCGCGCGGATTTGATTGATCACCCGAAACGCGTCGCGGTTGATGGTTTCGGCGTGCGGGCAGATAAAATCCGCCCCGGCGCGGGCGATCGGGTCGATGAAATCGGTCGGGTTCTCCACCATCAAATGCACATCCAGCAACAACGAGGTGTGCGGGCGGATCTGTTCGATAAAGAACGGCGACAGCGTGATGTTTTTAACGTAGTGCCCGTCCATGATGTCGATATGCAGCATATCGGCGCGGCGATTCAGCACCGCCAATTGCTGGCGGATATCCATCAGGTTCATGCACATCAGTGAAGGTGAAATCTGGTATTTCATTAGCGTTATCCTGCGCAAAAGGGAAAAGGGATCAGTGGCCCGCCGCGGTTCTGGCCTGGGCCGCGCTGCGGCGCATCGCCCGCCGCTGCCGATAGCGATGCCGGAAAAACTTCATCGCCAGCACCGCGATCAGCACCGCGCCCCACATCGCCAGACTGAAATGCGGGCTGACGTTCATCAGGTTCAAACCGGTCGCGATCACCTGCAGCACGATCAGCGCCAATACCACGCCGCTGACCCGACCAAAACCGCCGAATGGATCGGTGCCACCCAGAATGATCGCCAGCACCGTCAGCAGCAGGTAAGAGTCGCCGTAGCCCATGCGCGCCGAGTTGAAGCGCGCCATCATCACCAGCCCGGCAATGACGCACAGCAGGCTGGAGAGGGTGTAAATGGCGATCAGCACCCGATGGGTATTCACGCCGCTGAAGTGGGTAGCGTTGATGTTGCTGCCGCTCATGTAGATGCATTTGCCGAGCCGGGTTTTCTGCAAGAACAGCGCCAGCAACGCGGCGACCGCCAGGAAGATCCACAGCGGTACCGGCACGCCCAGCACGCTCTCAGCGCCGATAAACCGCACGATATCCGGCATGCCGCTCAGGGCCGCGCCGCGCGTCAGGTAGATGCCGATGCCGTTGACCGTGGTCATGGTCGCCAGCGTCACCAGAATCGGATGCGCGCCGACGTACGCCACCAATGCGCCGGTCGCCGCGCCGATAAGCCCGGCCAGCAGCATCGCCGCCACCAGCGCCAACACCAGCCACACCGTCTGCAATCCCAGCCCGGCGTCCGCCGGCAGATAGCTGATGAACAGCCAGGCCATCAGCAGGCTGGTCAGGTTGGCGCTGGCGATAATGCACAGGTTCAGGCCGCCGCTGAGGATCGGGATGAACATCGCCAGGGTCAGCAGGCCCAGCTCCGGCAGCTGGAACGCCACGCTGGTGAAGGTGGCGCCGCTGAAGAAGCGCCCCGGCATCAGCATGCTGAAGGCCAGCACCACCGCCAGCAACAGCGCCAACAGGCCGACGGCGGTGCCGTCCGGACGAAATTTCAGGTAGTTGCCCATCAGGCGCTCCTCAGGCGAAACCGACGTCGGTTTCTTTGCGTTTCTTGTAGTGAGTGACGGTGATCGCCGCGACGATCACCAGGCCGATCACCACGTTCATGAAGTAGCTGGACACGCCGATCAGGTTGAGGCCGTTTTTCAGCACGCCGATCAGGAATACGCCCATCAGCGTGCCGATCACGCTGCCCTTGCCGCCGTTCAGGCTGGCGCCGCCCAGCACCGCCGCCGCCAGTACGTCGAGCTCACCGCCCACCAACGCGTTGGGCACCACTTCGCCCATGCGGTACACCTGCACCAGGCCGCCGATCGCCGCCATCACGCCCAGATAGCCGTAGGCGAACAGGTGCAGCAGGCCGACGCGAATGCCGATGCGCCGCGCCGATTCCGCATCGCCGCCGACGGCAAACAGCTGGCGCCCGAGGTGCGTCTTGTTCAGCAGCAGCCAGGTCAGCAGCGCCACCGCCAGCATCACCAGCGTCGGCAAACCGAGCTGATAGCTCTGTTCACCCAACTGGAACGGCAGCACGCTGCGTGGCAGCGTCCACCAGTCCGGCAATGCGTACAGGCTGCGGCCGTTGGTCAGCCACATCAGCATGCCGAACAACAACGCCTGCATGCTGATGGTGACGATGATCGAGACGATGCGCAGACAGTAGATCAACAGCGCGTTGACCATGCCCAGCGCGGCGCCGATCGCCAACGCCAGCAGAATGCTGCCCGCCGGGCTGGCCAGGCCGTAATGGGTCGCCAGCGTGGCGATCAGGTACTGCACCACCGAGGCCACCGCAGCGAAGGAGATATCGATGCCGCCGGTCACCAGCACCACGAACAGGCCGAGGGCGAAAATGCCGCTCACCGCATAGCTTTCGCAGAGATCGAGCAGGTTTTGCACCGTTAAAAACTGCTCGCTGAGCAGCGAAAAGACGATGACCGTCAGCAGCAGCACCCAGGCCAGGTAGCCTTCGTTGCCGCGCGGTTTCAGGCTGAATCTACGCATTGACCGCCTCCGCCAGCTGTTGCTGGCTCACCTGCCCCGGCAGGTACTCGCCGATCACGCTGCCGCCGCTGAAGTGCAGCACCCGATCGCAGTTGTAATACACCTCCGGCACTTCGTCGGAGATCAGCAAAATGGCGATCCCCTCCTGCGCCAGCAGATGGATCAGTTGGTAGATGCTGGCCTTGGCGCCGACGTCGACGCCGACGGTCGGCGAGTCGAGGATCAGGATCCGCGGCTGGGTCAGCACCCACTTGGCCAACACGATCTTTTGCTGATTGCCGCCGGACAGCGTCGAAACCGCCTGCTCCGGATCCGCCACCCGCACGCCGAGTTTGGCGATCCACTCCGCGACGATGCGATTCTTGCGGTAGTCGTCAATCAGGCGAAAACGCCCGCGCAGCTTATCGAGAATGGTCAGCACCGCGTTGTCCGCCACCGACTGTTGCTGCACCAGGCCGAGCGTCAGGCGATCCTCCGAGACGTAGCCGATGCCGGCCTTGATCGCGTCCTCATGGCCGCGAAAGCGCACCGGTTTGCTGTCGAGGTAGAGCTTGCCGCTGTCCGGCCGAGTCATGCCGAACAGGCTCAGCGCCAGCTCGGTGCGCCCGGAGCCGAGCAGGCCGCATAGACCGAGCACCTCGCCCTGATGCAGCCGGAAGCTCACGTCCTGATACTGCCCGGTGCGGCTGAGGCGATCCGCCTCCAACATCACCCGATCCTTATTCATGCTCGGTGACTTCAGGCGATAGTCCAGCTTCAGACCGGTCATCAACTCGGTCAGACGATCGCCGGTGATCTCCGCCGCCGGCCAGGTGCCGATCTTGTTGCCGTCGCGGATCACCGTGACGCGATCCGAAATCTCCAGCACCTCGTCCAGCCGGTGGCTGACGAACACCACGCAGATGCCTTTCGCTTTCAGGTAATCCACCGTGCGCAGCAGCTGATTGACCTCGGTGCGGGTCAGCGAGGCGGTCGGTTCATCCATGATCACCAGCCGCGCCTCCGCCACCAGCGCGCGGCAGATCGCCACCTGCTGGCGCTGGGCGATCGGCAGCTCCGCCACCCGTTTGTCGAGATCCAGATGGAAACTCAGCTCTTGCAGCAGGCGCTCGGCGGTGCGCCGCAGCCGTGCCGGGCGGTACCATCCCAGCAGCCCATGCAGGTTGTGCTCGAAGGCGATGTTTTCCGCCACCGTCAGGTTGGGAAACAGCGACAGATCCTGGTAGATCACCTGAATGCCGAAGGCGCGCGCCTGATCCGGCGACAGCCGGTCGAAGGTGTGCCCGTCGATGGTGATGCGGCTGCCGTCGTCCGGTTGATACACGCCGGCGATCGCCTTGATCAACGTACTCTTGCCGCAGCCGTTGGTGCCGGCCAGGCAGTGCACTTCCCCCGGCATCAGCGCCAGCGAGATAGCGTTCAGCGCACGCTGCCCGCCAAAGGTCATCGACAGCTGTTGCAGCGCGATCAGCGGCACGCCCTGGGTTGCCGTATTGCCGGAAATCGCCATGATTACAGCCCCATCTTCACCAGCTTCGGCAGGTTTTGCTTATCCAGGCTTTCGGTGGTGTTGCCGAGAATGGTGTGCTGCTGCGCATCCACCTGCACCTTGCCCATGCCTTCGATGGTCATGCCGTCGGTGATCTTTTCTCCCTTGTGCATCATGTCAGCGATGCGCACGAACACTTCGCCCGCCACCATCGGGTTCCAGATGTAACCGCCCTTGATGGCGCCGCGATTGACCAGCGAAGCGCCCTGGCCCGGGCTGAACGGCCCGATGACGCAGATATCGTTGCTTTTGCCGCGGTTGAGCACCGCGCGACCGGCGCCGATCGGCCCCTGCGATCCGAACGCCAGCACGCCTTTCAGATCGGGATATTTGGCCATCAGATCGTTGGTGGTGCGCACGCTGTCATCCAGCGATTCCCCCACGCCGAACTTGTCGCCCACCAGCTGCATGTTCGGGTAGTGCTGCTTCTGGTAGTTGATGGCCGAGTCCGACCAGGTGATATGCAGCGGCACCGTCAGGCTGCCGACGTACACCGCGTACTTGCCCTGCTCTTTCATGCAGGCGGCCAGCGCTTTCATGTGGTTGACCCCGTGCTGCGAGGCATCCACCAGCTCAAAGTCCCAGTCGGCGTACTTCTGGCCCGGGGATTCGTGCACGATCACCTTGATGCCCGCCTCCTGCGCGCGCTTGAGCACCGGCTCCAGTACCCGGGCGTCGTTCGGCACCACGCCGATGATGTCCACCTTCTGCGCGATCAGATCTTCGATGGCTCGCACCTGCAGCGCCGGATCCGCCGCCGTCGGCCCGACCATCCAGGCGTCGATGCCGCGTTTGGCGCCTTCGTTTTTGATGCCGGCCTCCATGGCGTTGAACCACGGAATGCCGCCGATCTTCACCACCACGCCCATTTTCAGCTTGTCCGCCGCCTGCGCGGATAGCGACAGCAGCAGCGAGGCAAACAGACCGACCAGTACGGATTTTTTCATTGTTCTCTCTCCACAAGTGTTGGCTGTAAATAAGGGGGTTTCGTTGTTGTTATCGCGCCGCCCTTTTCGCGGCGGGTGAAACTTCAATCACGTCGACGTTGTTCCAGGCCAGTTCCTGACGAAATTCGTCGTCGCTGAGCCGATCGGTGATTAAGGTATCTATCTCCCGGTAGTGGCAGATGCGCGCGAACGAGCGGCGGCCGAACTTGTTGCTGTCCACCAGCAGGAACTTGCGTTCCGACGCCAGCAGCATCTGCTGCTTCAGCCGCGCATGGTGCTCGTTGCTTTCGCGGATGCCGCCGTCCTGGCAGATGCCGTGGCAGGAGAAAAACAGCTTGTTGATCACGAACTCTTTCAGCATCTGCTCCGCCAGCACGCCGATAAAATCCTCATACTTGGCGGAATACTCGCCCCCCAGTCCGATGGTGCGTACGTTGGCCTTGCAGGCCAGCGTCTGGATGATGTGCAGCGAGTTGGTCAACACCACCAGCGAGATATCCGGCAGTTGGCGCGCCAAAAACCAGCTGGTGGAGCTGCTGTCCAGCAGCAGGCAATCCCCCGGCGCGATAAACTCCAGCGCGCGTTTGGCGATGCGCGTCTTCTGCTCCGGCGCCTCATTGCTGCGCTGGCGGAAAGATTCCCCCTGGCCTATCTCGGCGGGCACATAGGTTTTCTCCACCGCCGGCGGCTCGACGAACACCGCGCCGCCGTGGCTGCGCAGCAGCAGGCCGCGCCGTTCCAGCAAGGCCAGATCACGCCGCGCCGTCTCGATAGAGATGTGGCACAGCTGCGCCACCTCCTGCACCATCACGCGGCCGCGCTGGCTCAAGACTTCGGTGATAAAACGATGACGTTCTACAGGCAGCATGTTTCTTTTCTCCTCCACGACGTTGATTACGATATCGATTTGCCGCGCCGCGTTTTGCGCGCAGACGCAAAGCGCATCGCCCCGCGATCGGTCAACGATGGCGGTGTGATAGTTGTCAAAAAAATCGGGAGGAAAATGAAATGAATAATTATGAAAGTGTGGAGTAACAGGCAGTTATGATGCGCGTGCGTCTTAGGCAGACAGGAGAGAAACGGTAAACGGTCACAATTCCACGTTCCGCAACATGACCGTTAATGACCGTTTTTGTGGTTTTGACCGAACGCCGGGCCTAAAGTAGCCCGGCATTCTATTTACAGCGGCTTATGCGCCGTTTCCCGCGCCGCCCATACCGCCCAAAGCGTGATAAGCAGAGCCAACGCGACATAGGCGGAAATCGCCAGCGTGCTGTCGTAAGATTTAAACAACGAAGTGATGATCAGCGGGGCAAAGCCGCCACCGATAATCCCCGCCAAGGTATAGGCTAACGACGATCCGGCATAACGCACCCGTGTCGGGAACTGTTCCGTGATGAAGGCCGCCTGTGGCCCATACATCGCCGCATGGATCAACAGCCCGATCACTACTGCCGTGCAGATCAACACCGGTTGACTGCTGTCGAGCAGGACGAAGAATGCAAACGCCCACGCGATCGCCGCCAATGCACCGCCGATATACACCGGACGACGGCCGAAGCGATCCGACAAGGCGCCAAACAGCGGTACCGCGACGGCGTTGCCTATCGCCCCCAGCATGGTGGCGCCCAGCGCCAGCGGGCGCGGCAGATTCAGCACGGTGGTGACGTAGGTCAATGTGAACACGACCACCAACGCATAGAGCACGTCAGAGCCGATACGCGATCCGCCGGCGATCAGCAGTGGGCGCATGTGCTGCGTGAAGACTTCGCGTATCGGCGACTGCGTAACATCTTTCGACGCCTCCAGTTGCAAAAATGCCGGCGTCTCACCCACCCCCCGACGCAGCCACAAACCGAAGATGACCAGCACCAGGCTCAGCAGGAACGGGATCCGCCAGCCCCATTGCTGGAAATCGTCCGCCGACATCGCCAACGTCACCAGCGTAATCAGGCCGGTGCCGATCAGCGAACCGCAGGACGGCCCTACCTGAGCAAAGGACGCGTTGCGCCCGCGCTGATGCGGCTTACCGTGTTCCATCGACAACAGCACCGCCCCCGCCCATTCTCCGCCCAGCGCAATGCCCTGAATAAAGCGCAGCGTCACCAGCAGCAACGGGCTCCAAATCCCCCAGCTGGCATAGCCGGGCAGCAACCCCATCAGCGCCGTGGTCACGCCCATGATCACCAGCGTGGTGACCAGCACAAAACGCCGCCCCAACACATCACCAAGGTGGCCGAACACGATGCCACCGATCGGCCGGGAAACATAACCCACCGCGTAAGTGGAGAACGCCAGAATCGTGCCCACCAGCGGATCGAACGATGGGAAGAATACATGGTTGAAAATCAACGCGGCCATGATGTTGTAGACGGTGAAATCGTACCATTCCAACGCCGTGCCAATCGAGCTGGCCGCCGCCAGCTTGCCGGTATTGGGCGGTGCGGCGGCACTTTCTGCGGCCGGCGCGGCAGCCTGTGCCGTTTCAGTGGTGTATGCGTTCATAATGTCAGCTCCTGTGCGGTCAGTTGCCAGCCAAGGGCATAGTGCCAGGCATCGGCGGCGGGCATGTTCAGCGCTTCAGCGGCCTGCTTGCTTAAACGCAGGCCGGCTTCGGCGTCGCTGCTTTCGATCAATAGCATCGGCAGCATTCGGCGGTTTTCTCGCGATTCTTTCGGCAGCGGGGAACTGAGTTCGGCATCCGGCGTCAACAGGCTGCTGCGCACAAAGCCAGGCTGTTCAGCCAGCCGCGCGCCCAGTTGCAAGATGCGGGCATGCAGCGCTTCCGATGCCGCCGACGGCAGCACGAAGATACAGAGATGACTGCCGCACCCTTGGCCGGTGACCGCCTCCACCGCACACACCCGGCGCATTGGATCACGCATTTTCTCCAGACTGGCCACCGACCAAGGCGTTTGGTGTTGAAACGCGGCGCGATAGGCTTCGGAGGTAAAACTGGCCAACGATTCGGTTTTATACAGCCCCAAATATTGACGCCCGCCCTGCAATGCCCGATAGCGTGTGCCGGATAAAAAGCCGGGCACCCGCACCCGCTCCTCCACGTGTTCGCGGTCATACCAGCGATTGAAATCCGCATCATCCTGCGTGGCGACATCCGTCGCGACAAACAGCATTCCGTTCGGGGAATCGTTCATGGATATTCTCCTGGTCATCTCAAAAGGCAGGCCTGCGCCCACCGGAAAATCACGCCTCGGCAAGACGGCGTTCGATCGCCAGCGCCCATCCCAGCAGCGCCTCATCACACATCGGCAAGCCCGCCAGCATCAGGCCGATCGGCGCGGCGCCCGGCCGCTGGCAGGGCAAGGACAGCGCGCAGCCGTCGAGGAAATTGACGATCGCGGGATTGCGCAGCATCAGTCCGTTGCAACGGAAGTAGGCATCATCCGCCGCCAGCTCGCCGATAGTTGGCGCAATCATCGGCACGGTCGGCATCAGCAGAGCGTCAAACCTCTGCAGCTCCGCCGTAACCCGCCGCTGCCAGTCGGCGCGTTGCCGCTGCAACAGCTGCAGATCGGCGTCGCCCAGGGATGCGCCGCGGCGAATGCGCGACAGCACCCGCGGGTCATAGCCCTCGGCCCGTTCAGCGATCAACGCTTGATGCCAGCGCCAGGACTCCAACGCGGTGAAACCACCGTTGGCATTGAATGCGGCCAGTTCGGCGAACGCCGTAGCGGGAATGAATTCAATCTGCGCCCCCGCCTGAGACAGGCATTGCAGGCTGCGCTGAAATGCCTCGGCAACCGCCGGCTGCAGTTCATCCAGCACCACCGTTTGCGGCACGGCAAAATGCGCCTGCGCCAAGCTTTTTTGCGGCACCCGCAGCGGGCTGTCGGCAATCAGTGCGTCCAGCGCAATACAGCTGGCGACGTCATGAGCAATCACGCCGATCGAATCCAGCGAAGGCGACAGCGGCAATAAGCCAGCGTCATTGATGCGCCGTGCAGTGGGTTTATACCCGGTCAACCCGCACAGCGCGGCGGGAATGCGTACCGACCCGCCGGTATCGCTGCCAATCGCGCCCAGGCACATGCCGTCGGCCACCGCCACCGCCGCACCGGAAGAGGAGCCGCCGGGAATGCGCGCCGCCTGGCGCTCCCAGGGATTGGCCGGCGTCCCGTAATGCGGGTTGATGCCCAGCCCGGAATAGGCGAATTCCGTCATCGTCGTTTTGCCCACCACCACCGCGCCGGCTTGCAACAGCCGTTCCACTACCGCAGCGTGCTTTTCCGCGGGCGGCGCGTCGGCTAACACGCGCGAGCCCGCCGTGGTCGCCTCACCGGCCACGTCAAACAGATCCTTGATTGAGACAGGCACGCCATCCAGCGCCGACAGCGGCGAGCCGGCGGCGCGCCGCCGATCGGAGGCCTGCGCTTGCCGTTGCGCCCACTCGGCGTAGGTTCGCGTAAACGCGCGCGCGCCCTCCCCCCGCTCATCGGCGATCTGCGCCAAAGCGGCGGCGGTCAGCTGCGCTGCGGTGAATTCACCGCTAGCCAGGCCGGCGCTGGCCTGCATCAACGTCAGCTTTTTCATCACGCCACCACCGGCAGTTCAATGCTGCGATAACCGTGACTGATGGTGCGCCCAAGCACATCGTCCACCAGTTCCATGCGAAATTCGCCGGCCGGTCGAATGCCGCCGATCGCCGCCACCGTGCCGCAAGTCATCGCTAACCCGTCGGGCGTTTGCGGTTGCGCCAGCCCGCACTCCGGCGGCTGCATACCGGTGAAGTAACGCTCCAGCAAATCACCGGGCGTACGCAGCGCGGCAAGGCTGCCCTGTTGATACAATCGCCATTCGCCCTCTTCCTTGATCCACGAACGCAAGATCAAACTGTCCCAATGTTCCAACACCTCCTGCAGCGGCCAGGCGGCTCGCGCCACCGGTTTAACGCAAATCTGTTTCGACAGCGCCACGCTGTGCGCTTCGAGTTGACGATCGGTGTGATCGGACGCCAATGACACGAACAACTCGCCGCGATGGGCAAAAATCAGCGGCTCCGCTTCGCCGGACGTCGCGTTGCCAATGACTTCAATGGTCTCTTGCTGGCTCAACTGATTGGCGGCAACGCGGTAAAACAGGGGGATTGCACTGGGCTGGGGCACGCCCAGCTCGGCCAATTCACGAATATGGTGCAAGATCGCTTCGCGATCGCGTCCGGTCCAACCGGCGATCACCAGATGATCAATCTCAACATTCAACGTCGCCGCGCCGCGGGATTCAGGTAAAGTGAAGGTCAGTCTCATGGCAGTTTCGCCCCTCTTGTTAAAACACTGTGAAATTTCACTATATCTTTAGTTACCAAATAAGCGATTTTCATGCCATGTTTTTGTGTACTATGTCTAAAAACTTTCTTCTTGCAGGAGCAAAACGTGAAGACTGTTGACGCAGAAAGCCCGCAGCGCCCGATGACGGAAGAAGCCGGCGTCTCACTGAACGAGCTGGCCTACCGGCGCTTCAAACAGGCGCTGGTCACACTCAGCTACAAGCCGGGCGAATATCTCAATACCGCGCAGGTGATGAACGATCTGGATATGGGCAGAACGCCGATCAATCAGGCAATCCACCGCTTGGCCAACGAGGGGTTACTGCAGGTCATCCCGCGCAAAGGCGTGATGGTTTCACCGTTGTCGATGGACGATGCGTTGGAATTGATCGAAGTAAGGCTGGCTAACGAGATGCTGTGCATGCAGCTGGCGAGCCAGAGGATTACCGAGAGGCAAATCGCGACGCTGACCGAACTCAATCGGCAAATCGAAGCCGCGAGCCAGGAGCGAGATAGAGTGCGAATGATGACACTCGATCATGAGTTTCACCAGGAGCTGGCGCAGATAGCCGGCAATAACATGCTGGCGGATATCCTGAGTGTGCTGCACGCCAGGGCGCAGCGTTTTTGGGCCAGCACCCTGTCGCGGGAAGGGCATATGCGCGAAGTGATCGACGAACACCGGGCAATTATCGCCGCGCTGGCCGCACAAGACAGCGCCGCCGCCGCCGAGGCCGCGCAGGCGCATATCCTGTCATTCCGCAGCGCGCTGCTGCACGACGGGTAACCCCGCGGCGCAGGATATTACCGGGAATAGTTATGATGACCCTGTTCTGCCGATGAGCAGGAGATAAACGGTAAACGGTCACATTTCACGTTCCACGGAATGACCGTTTTATAGTTTTGACCGAGCTCCGTCGAGAGGTGGCCGACGTTGGTAGACGTTGCCTTAAAAAACAGCAAAAAAATCCGGTGAGAATCTCACCGGACCGTTAGCCACCTGACACAAATTATTCCTCGTGCTCATGCTCTTTCAACATCGCCTCACGCAGCACAGCGTTCAGGCGTTTCTGATAGCCCTTGCCTGGCCGCTGAAGCCAGGCCAACACATCCGCATCGATTCGGATGGTTTTCGATACTTTCATCGGTTTATAAAAACGCCCCTGAACCGCAGCCTGCCACTTCTCCTCACCCAGGGCCGGGGCATCGGTATAATCGATATCCTCATCCGGCAGCGCGCTCAGTGAAGCAATTTGCGCTTTCTGCTCCTCCGTCAACGGAGGGAGTACGCTATGCGCCAGATTTTTGGCTGAATTTTTGCGCTTCATATCTTCCCCTCTCTTTGGCATCGGCCTTGCGTGCTGAAATGATGCGCACGATCTCTACGGCATCGCCTTCGACATCCGTTTCAGTCGTCGTATGTGCCACCAGCAGCAACAAACAGGAGCCGACCATACCGATCGTTCTTCTCCGCCCTCGATCCTCTCCAGCACGGCCAAATGGTTGGGATCCAGAAAAACCCGTTGCGCAATCTCAAAACTGACGCGGTGTTTGCGCTGGTTGCTGTGATTTTTATCCTGATTCCATTCAAAATAAACATACATTTTTGTAACTACATTTTGATTGTTGTTTAATCAAAATACACTCCACACGGCGGGATGTCAAAACCCCCTCATGCGTTCAACGCCCGCCGGCGGCCTCGATAAAGGTGCCGGTCACGTAAGACGCGGCGTCAGACAGCAACCAGGCGATCGCCTCCGCCACTTCCTGCGGCTGGCCGCCGCGCTGCATCGGCAAACTGTCCTTCACGCGATCCACCCGGCCGGGCTCGCCGCCGCTGGCGTGCATCTCGGTATAGATGAATCCGGGCCGCACGCCGTTGACGCGGATACCCTGCGCCGCCACCTCGCGCGATAACCCGGTGGTCAGGGTATCGACGGCGCCTTTCGAGGCGGCGTAATCGACGTATTCCCCCGCAGCGCCTAAACGAGAAGCAGCGGAAGAAACGTTGACGATGGCGCCGCCCTGGCCGCCATGGCGCAGCGCCATGCGCTTCACCGCCTCGCGGCAACACAGGAAGTAACCGGTAACGTTGGTGCCGAGCACCTGATTGATGCGCTCGGCGGTCAACTGCTCAATGTTCGCCTGCCGGAACAGAATGCCGGCATTGTTGACCAGCGCACTGAGCATGCCCAGCCCGGCGTCCAGCGCGGCGAACATCGCCATCACCTGCGCTTCGTCGGCCACATCGGCCTGCAGCGCCAGCGCCTTGCCGCCCTGCGCCTCGATTTCCGCCACCACCTGCCGCGCCGCGCTTGCGTCGCGCAGGTAATTCACGCCCACTGCATAACCCTGCCGGGCCAGCAATAACGCGGCCGCACGGCCAATTCCCCGGCTCGCGCCGGTCACCAATGCCACTTTCGTCATACTGTTTTTTCTCTGGTTAGCGATGTCAACATAGCGGCCTGCGCGCAGACGCCCCGTTTGCCCGTCAGAGTATAGAGCTGCGCCCAAAAAAGCGCTTCAAAGCTGAGCCAGGCGGCGCAGCTGCTTTTTAATCCGCGCTTTGACGCAGCCGTAGGCGTCCGACGTCGCTGCCTGATGCCCCCGTTGCAAGCCGGCAGCATGCGGGCCATTGTCGCTATGGCTCTGCGCATCGCCGCGAAAAGACAGCGTCAACAGAACGAGCAGCGTCGCCACGCCTGTATATATCAGCCGCCGCGAGGTGCCCGCGAGCGGGGAACCGTCAGTCTGCATGTTTCGCGCCCTCTGTCATGATTTCGAATGGCTGCAAAATAACTGAAATTCCCTCTTGCTCCCTTAACGCGAGATTAAAGCCAGATTAAGGTTTGCTTAAGAACGTGCAGGCAGTGCAGGTTTCCCCGTTGTCTTCCCGTCAACGTTATAGTTAGATAAGCGCGACTCAAAGATCTCCGCGGAAAAAACGTGAACATACTGTTGGTGGAAGACGACCTGCAATTAGGCAAGGCGCTGTGCCGCGCACTGGAGCTGGCCGGCTTTAATTTATGCTGGGTGCGCCTGCTCGCCGACGCGGAAAATAAACTTTCATCCGGCGGGTTCGATTTGATGCTGTTGGATCTCACGCTGCCGGACGGCGACGGTTTGCAGAAGTTGATCGCCTGGCGGGCCGCCGGGCAAAATATCCCGATCATCATCCTGACCGCTCGCGACCGCATCGAAAGCCTGGTGAACAGCCTGGACTCCGGCGCGGACGACTTTCTGGCCAAACCCTTTGCGCTGCCCGAACTCATCTCGCGCGTCAAGGCGGTCAACCGGCGTATGGCCGGCTTTGCTTCGCAAACCTGGAGCCTCGGCACGCTGTATCTCGATCCGGTCAACCATCAGGTGACGCTGGATAACGAGCTGCTGATGCTGTCGAAAAAAGAGTATCACCTGTTGCACGAACTGATGCGCTGCGCCGGCACCGTGGTGCGCAAAGCGGTGTTGGAGCAGCGGCTGTTCGGCCACGGCGACAGTGTGGAAAGCAACTCGCTGGAAGTGCACATGCATAATTTACGGCGCAAGATCGGTAAAGAAAGGATTATTACCGTACGCGGCATTGGTTATTTGCTGAAGAAAGAGTAGCGGCATGATCGGTTTTAAATCCTTCTTTATGCGCACCATTATTTTCCAGGTGCTGGCCATTTTATTATTGTGGGGGCTCCTCGTCGCCTGGGTGAAATATTGGTATTACCCCGACATGGAGAAATATTTCGATAATCAGCAACGTATCGTCGCCGCAGGCATCGCCAATATTCTCGATGAAACCGGCACTGACAATATCGATTATCTCGGCATCATCAAGACCATTGAAGGCATGTACATTGATTCCATCAATAATGGCATGCAGGATCAAATCGACTATCACCCGCTGTTCGTGGTTTATGATCGGGACAACCGGATGCTTTACAGTTCGCTGACGCAGGGAGAACCGCTGCGCCTGCCGCCTTCGGTGCTGTCCGGCTCAGTTAAATACGCCGGCGCCAACTGGCATCTCGCCGGCAGTTGGAGCGAAAAGCGTCAGTATCGGGTCATCGTCGGCGAATCGTTCAACGATCGCACCACGCAGTTCGGCAATCCGGCGGAAAGCACCGCCGTACCGCTGCTGGGCATTCTGGCAGCCATCATCGTCACCTTGTTATTTACCGCCTATTTCAGCCTGCGGCCGCTGCGCCAGATCGCCCGCACCATCTCCGATCGCCAGCCGGGCAACCTATCGCCGATCAATGTCAGCGAGCAGTATCAGGAAATCCGGCCGGTGGTGGTGGAGGTCAACAAACTGATGGCACGCATCGACGCCGCCAATCAGCGCGAGAAACGCTTTATGGCCGATGCGGCGCACGAACTGCGCACGCCGATCGCCGCCGTGCTGGCGCAGCTGCATCTGCTGACCCAGGTCAGCGAGCAGCAGGAGCGCCGGGAGATCATCGGCGACATGCAGCAGGGGCTGGATCGCGCGGCGTCGCTGTCACGCCAGCTGATCAACCTGGCCAAGCTGGAGGCGGAAGATTTTCCGCTGAAAATCGAGGCGGTGGACATCTACGCAGAGATCGGAAAATGCATCGCGCAGCACGTCCCCTATGCGCTGGAAAAGGATGTGGAACTCTCGCTCGACGGCAGCGAGGACGTGGTGGTAACCACCGATCGCCATGCGCTGATCGCCATCTTCACCAACCTGCTGGACAACGCACTCAAGTACGCGCCGCCCGGCAGCCGCATCGAAGCCCATATCCGTTCACTGGCACCGCTCGGCTGCTATATTACGTTGCGCGACAACGGCCCCGGAGTGAGCGAAGAGCACCTTCCGCGCCTGTTTGAACGCTTTTACCGCGTGCCCGGCACGCAGCAGACCGGCAGCGGACTGGGATTGGCCATCGCCCGGAACCTGGCCGACAAGATCGGCGCGCAGCTGCGCGTCACCGAAGGCCTCGACGATCGCGGCATCGGTTTTATTATCGATTTGCCGGAAAGTTACCGGCCACAGACTGAGAGTGAACAACGATCATGAGCGCCCCTGTCCTGCTGCAACGGCAGCAACTCGACCGACTATGGGATATTGACCGCAGCGAAATTATCGACACCCTGTATCGCCTGCAGGACGGTAAACTGCAAGCCTACCCGGACTACTACGACGTGCGCGGTTGGGATCCGCATGACCGGGAAACCTATACGCCGATCCACGAAGCCTGCTTCGATCGCGGCGGCGCGTTCTTCGCGCGGTTCGAAGGCGAGGAGATCGTGGCGGCGGCGGCGCTGGATACCGAGCCGCGCGGCCCGCAGCGGGATCTGCGCCAGCTGCTGTTCTTTTACGTCAGCGCGCACCAACGCGGCCAGGGGTTAGGCAAGCAGCTGTTCCAGCTCTGCCTGCGTCAGGCGGCGCAAGAAGGCGCCGCCGGGCTGTACGTCTCCTCCATCCCCAACAAAAGCACTGTAGACTTCTATCTGGCGCAAGGGTGCCGGCTCATCGAGCGCCCGGATGCCGAGCTGTTCGCCCGCGAGCCGGAGGATATTCACCTGGTCTGCCCTTGCCGCTAGCGGCAGGAACTTAGCGGGCGATGCGTATCACCGAACGCACGTCGCTTTTCTTGTTCAGATCCCATACCTCGGCGATCTCCGCCAGCGCGTGCTCCTGCGTCTCGATAGTGAGCGCGCCCGTTGCCGCCAGCGCCAGAATTTCGGTCGCATAGCGCTGCATCTCCGGGATCGGCGGGAAGTTGCCGGTGCCGCTGCCGAGGATCTGCAGCTGATTGCTGCGCAGCACCGCCGCCGGCAGCCGGATGTCCGGCGCGGCCATCGAGCCGACGTTGACCAGGCGAATGCCGCGCCCGCCGGCGTAAGACGAGAGATCGTGATTATTGAGCGTCGCGAGCAGCGCTTCGGTCGCCGGGCCCCAGATATAATCGACGATCACCTGATAACCGCCCGGCCCCGCCGCCGCCGCGAAGGCCTGCGTCAGCGCCTCGCCCTGCAGGCTCAGATCCACCGTGGCATCCACGCCCAACGCTTCCAGCACGCTCAGCCGACGGCCGGCGGCAACGATGCGCCCGGCTCCCGCCTGACGCGCCGCGGCGACCGCCAGTTTGCCCGAGGTGCCGGTAGCGCCGATGATCAGCACCGTTTCACCGGGCTGCAGATCCGCCCGCCAGCGCAGCGGCAGCCAGGCGGCGAAGGCCGGGTTGATCAGCGCCGCCGCCGTGGCGTCGTCCACCGCTTCCGGCACCGGCACCGTCCATGACGCGACGCTGCGCTCAGCCATCGCGCCGTAAGGGCGGCGGAAGGAGGCGAAATACACCCGTTGCCCGTCGGCCGTCCGGCCCACGCCGTCGGTGCCGGGTACGATCGGCAACTGCTTCGGGCTGGAGTAATGGGTGCCGGCGACGGTGGCGCGATCCAGCTGTTTGATGCCGGCCGCCAGAACGTCGATCGGCACTTCATTCGCCTGCGCCTGAGGCTCCTCAAAGGTGCCGAAAACCGGGGCTTGCCCCAGCGCTGTTACGATTGCCGCTTGCATGGTGACTCCTCAAATCGTGGGAAGGTACGGGAAAGAATAGGCCGCAATAAAATAAAAAGGGACACCGCATGATGCGGTGTCCCCCGAACACAAACTTTGCCGAACGTGTTATTCGTAGTCGCTCATCGGCACGCAAGAGCAGAACAGGTTACGGTCGCCGTACACGTCATCCAGACGCTTAACGCTCGGCCAGTACTTGTTCTCGCGCACACCGGCCACCGGGAACACCGCCAGCTCACGGCTGTACGGATGCTGCCAGTCGTTAACCAGCTCAGCCTGCACGTGCGGCGCATTCACCAGCGGGTTGTCTTCCAGCGGCCATTCGCCTTTGGCGACGCGATCAATCTCACTGCGGATCGCCAGCATCGCATCGATAAAGCGATCCAGCTCCACTTTGCTTTCCGACTCGGTCGGCTCGACCATCAGCGTGCCCGCCACCGGGAACGACATGGTCGGCGCGTGGAAGCCGAAGTCGATCAGGCGCTTGGCGATGTCCATTTCGCTGATGCCGGTCTCTTCCTTCAGCGGACGAATATCGAGAATACATTCGTGCGCCACGCGGTGATCGCGGCCGGTATACAGAATCGGGTATGCGTCTTTCAGGCGGGTAGCGATGTAGTTGGCGTTCAGGATCGCCATCTGGCTGGCCTGCTTCAGGCCTTCCGCGCCCATCATGCGGATGTACATCCAGCTGATAGGCAGGATGGAGGCGCTGCCGAACGGCGCCGCGGAAACCGCGCCCTGCTGGGTGGTTACGCCGTCGATCTGCACGACGCTGTGGCCAGGCACGAACGGCGCCAGATGCGCTTTCACGCCGATCGGGCCCATGCCCGGGCCGCCACCGCCGTGCGGGATGCAGAAGGTTTTATGCAGGTTGAGGTGCGAAACGTCCGCGCCGATGTAGCCTGGCGTGGTGATGCCCACCTGGGCGTTCATGTTGGCGCCGTCCAGATACACCTGGCCGCCGAACTGATGCACGATCTGGCACACTTCGCGGATGGTTTCTTCATACACGCCGTGGGTCGACGGGTAGGTCACCATGATGCAAGAGAGCTCTTCGCCCGCCTGCTCCGCCTTGACGCGCAGATCGTGCAGATCGATGTTGCCGTTTTTGTCGCAGGCGACCACCACCACGCTCATGCCCGCCATCTGGGCGGATGCTGGGTTGGTGCCGTGCGCGGAGCTCGGGATCAGGCAGACGTGACGGCCCGCTTCGTTGCGGCTTTCGTGGTAGCGTCGGATCGCCAGCAGGCCGGCGTATTCGCCCTGCGCGCCGGAGTTCGGCTGCATGCACACCGCGTCATAGCCGGTCAGCTGCACCAGCCACTGAGACAGTTGGCCGATCATCTGCTGGTAGCCGGCAGCCTGCTCCGGCGGGCAGAACGGGTGCAGCTCGGAGAATTCAGGCCAGGTGATCGGGATCATTTCCGCCGCGGCGTTCAATTTCATGGTGCAAGAGCCCAGCGGGATCATCGCCTGGTTCAGCGCCAGATCCTTACGTTCCAGGCGATGCATGTAACGCATCATCTCGGTTTCGCTGTGATAGCGGTTGAATACCGGGTGGGTCAGGATCGGATCCTGGCGCAACATGGCGGCCGGGATCGATTGACTGCTCTTGCTCACCGCCGCGTCCAGCGCGTCGATGTCCAGGCCGTGGTTGTCGCCGGCCAGCAGTGCGAACAGCGTCTGCACGTCTTCGCGCGAGGTGGCTTCGTCCAGCGTGATGCCTACGGCGCCGTGGATATCGGTACGCAGGTTGATGCCGAAGCTCAGCGCGCGTTCCAGCACCGCCGCTTTGTCTTTCACCTCAACGGTCAGGGTGTCGAACCAGGTGTTGTGACGCAGCATCAGGCCGGCCTTCTGCAGCCCGGCGGCCAGAATGTCGGTCAGGCGATGGATACGCCCGGCGATGCGCTGCAGCCCCTGTGGGCCATGGTACACCGCGTACAGGCTGGCGATGTTGGCCAGCAGCACCTGCGAGGTACAGATATTCGAGTTGGCCTTTTCGCGGCGGATATGCTGCTCGCGGGTCTGCATCGCCATGCGCAGCGCGGTGTTGCCGGCGGCATCGCGGGAAACGCCGATGATGCGGCCCGGCATCGAGCGCTTGAACTCGTCGCGGCAGGCGAAGAAGGCTGCGTGCGGGCCGCCGTAGCCCATCGGCACGCCGAAGCGCTGCGCGGAGCCGAACACCACGTCGGCGCCCTGCTTGCCCGGCGCGGTCAGCAGCACCAGGGCCATGATGTCGGCGGCCACGCTGGTGATGATTTTGCGCGATTTCAGTTCGGCCAGCAGCGCGCTGTAGTCGTGCAGCTCGCCGGTGGTGCCCACCTGTTGCAGCAGCACGCCGAACACGCCGTCCAGCTCCAGCACTTTTTCCGCTTTATCGACGATGACGTCGAAGCCGAAGGTTTCGGCGCGGGTGCGCACCACGTCCAGCGTCTGCGGATGCACGTCGTCAGCCACGAAGAAGCGGTTGGCGTCTTTCAGCTTGCTGGCGCGTTTGGCCAAGGCCATCGCTTCGGCGGCGGCGGTGGCTTCATCCAGCAGCGAAGCGGAAGCCAGATCCAGGCCGGTCAGATCGAGGGTCACGGTCTGGAAGTTCAGCAGCGCTTCCAGACGGCCCTGCGACACTTCCGGCTGATAAGGGGTGTAAGCGGTGTACCAGCCTGGATTTTCCAGCATGTTGCGCAGGATCACCGGCGGCGTCAGCACGGCACTGTAGCCCATGCCGATATAGGATTTGTAGCGCTGATTCTGCGAGGCGATTGCCTTCAGCTCAGCCAGCGCCTGGTGTTCGGTCGCCGCGTCGCCGACCGGCGGCGGCCCCGGCAGCTGAATGTCCGCCGGCACGATCTGTTGGATCAGCGCGCTGAGCGAGCGAGCGCCCACCGCTGCCAGCAACTCCTGGCGTTGTTCCGCAGAAGAGCCGATGTGGCGTTCGATGAACGCTTCGCTGTGTTCGAGTTGGCTGAGTGTCTGGGTCATTGCTACAAATTCCTGAATGCTTGCGTGATACGGGATATAGCTTGAGCGGTAACTAAAACGCCCCGGCCAAAAGGCCTGGGGCGTGGTCACGATTACTCGTCGATCGAGGCCTGATAAGCCGCGGCGTCCAGCAGGTTCGCCAGCTCGCCTTCGTCGGCGGCTTTAATCTGGAACAGGAAGCCGTCACCGTAAGGTTCGCTGTTGACCAGTTCCGGGGAGCTTTCCAGCTCGCCGTTCACCGCCACGATTTCGCCGCTGATTGGCGCGTAAATGTCCGACGCCGCCTTGACGGACTCCGCCACGGCGCAATCTTCACCGGCGGCGACGCGGCGGCCCACTTCCGGCAGATCGACAAACACCATATCGCCCAGCAGTTCCTGCGCGTGTTCGGTGATGCCTACGGTGTAAACGCCGTTACCTTCTGCACGAACCCACTCGTGGGAGGATGCGTATTTCAATTCTGTTGGCACATTGCTCATCGCCGGTTACTCCTTCGAAGAAATAAAAGAATCAATCAATAAAAAATCAATTTGTCAGCGGTTTGCCGGCGCGGACGAAACCGGGCTTGGTCACTTTGACCGGCATTTCACGGTTGCGGATCTGCACGATGGCCTGCTCGCCGATGCCCGCCGGCACGCGCGCCAGCGCGATGCTGAAGCCCAGCGTCGGAGAGAACGAACCGCTGGTGATCACGCCTTCGTGGGTTTGCCCCGCCGCGTCGGTGAAACGCACCGGCAGCTCATTACGTAATACGCCTTTTTCCGTCATGATCAAGCCGACCAGTTGCTCGGTGCCCTGCTCGCGCTGTTGTTCCAGCGCTTCGCGGCCGATGAAACGGCGATCTTCCGGCTGCCAGGCGATGGTCCAGCCCATGTTGGCGGCCAGCGGCGAAACGCCTTCGTCCATCTCTTGCCCGTAGAGGTTCATGCCCGCTTCCAGACGCAGCGTGTCGCGCGCGCCCAGACCGGCCGGCTTGACGCCCGCGGCCAGCAATTTTTGCCAGAAATCCGCCGCCTGCGCTTTCGGCAGCGCGATCTCATAGCCGGCCTCGCCGGTGTAACCGGTGGTGGCGATGAACAGCTCGCCGGCCTGCACGCCGAAGAATGGCTTCATGCCTTCAACCGCGCTTTTTTGTTCCGGGGTGAACAACGTGCCGGCGCGCTCTTTGGCCTGCGGGCCCTGCACCGCGATCAGCGCCAGATCGTCGCGCACCGTCAGCGCGACGCCATACGGCGCAGCGTGCTGTTCGATCCAGGCCAGGTCTTTGTCGCGGGTGGCGGAGTTCACCACCAGGCGGAAATAGTCTTCAGTGAGGAAATAAACGATCAGGTCGTCAATCACGCCGCCGGAGGCATTCAGCATGCCGGTGTACAGCGCTTTGCCGGGTTGGGTCAGTTTGGCGACGTCGTTCGCCAGCAGGTAACGCAGAAACTCGCGGGTGCGGGCGCCGTGCAGATCCACAATGGTCATGTGGGACACGTCGAACATGCCGGCATCCTGACGCACCGCGTGGTGCTCATCAAGCTGCGAGCCGTAGTGCAGCGGCATCATCCAGCCGTGAAAGTCTACCATGCGCGCACCGCACGCCACGTGCTGGTCGTACAGTGGGGTTTGCTTTGCCATCTTTTCCCTCTTTCCACTCGTCGCTAGAAGTTAGGGTGCTGCCACGCAATGCGGCGGAGCCTGGCTCGCGGCCCGATCGCCATGGCGCACTGACTGCTCAACACAAATGCTGCGCCGGGACGGGCGAAAACTGCGTGCAACCGCCGTGACGCAAACGATACCTTTCCCTCGAACTTATCACCGAACGACCACATTAACCATAAGTTAAAATAGGCTCATCGCCGTTCCGGGGCGGTAAAATGCCGGGCTAGTGTGCAGAGTTTTTCACTGGAAAAATGCGCTTTAAGGCACAAAATTAACAATTAAAGCGGCAAAACTCCGAAGTTATATAACAAACCGACGGCCGCACATGAGATTCCGACTTTTGATAACCGAGCATGGAATTAGAAAAAGTAATGATAAAAAGCGGCTGAAATTAGATTATTTCAAATGAAGGGTTATATAAGGAAAGACGATGGCATAAGGCAAGAAGCGCGAGCCCGCGGAGGGCTCGCAGAAGGCAGGATGTCAGGCAAGCCACTCGGGCAGATCGTTCAGGCCCATCGCCTGACGCACCAGCTTCGGCTTGACGCCCGGCAGGCTGTCCGCCAGCCGCAGGCCCACGTCGCGCAGCAGCTTTTTGGCCGGGTGATTGCCGTCGAACAGTTCGCGGAACCCCTGCATGCTGGCCAGCATTACCGCCGCGCCATGTTTGCGGCGGCGCTCATAGCGGCGCAGATAGAGGTGCTGGCCGATATCCTTGCCCTGCCGCTGCAGGCGGCGCAGTTCGGCAATCAGCTCGGCGGCGTCCATAAAGCCCAGATTCACGCCCTGCCCGGCCAACGGATGCACGGTATGCGCCGCATCGCCCACCAGCGCCAGGCGGTGCGCGGCGAAACTGCGCGCATAGCGGCCGGTCAGCGGGAACGCCAGCCGTTCGCTTTCCAGGCTGCAAGCCCCCAGGCGCATGTCGAAAGCCATCGCCAGTTCGCGGTTGAACTGCGCCGGTTCCAGCTGCTTGAGCCGCTCGGCCTCTTCCGGCGTCACCGACCAGACGATGGAGCTCAAATGCGGATCGCTGAACGGCAGGAACGCCAGAATGCCGTCGCCGTGGAAAATTTGCCGCGCCGTCGCCTGATGCGGCTCTTCGGTGCGAATGGTGGCGACCAGCGCATGGTGGCGGTAATCCCAGAAGGTAAGCGGAATGTCGGCGTGCTGGCGCAGCCACGACTGGGCGCCGTCGGCGCCGATCATTAGGCGGGCGGTCAGCATGCGGCCATCCTCCAGCGTGACGAAAGCGTCGTTCTCGCCCCACGCCACCTGCTTGAGCGCGGCCGGGGTAATCAGCGTGATGTCCGACAGGCTTTCGGCGCGTTTCCACAGCGCCTGCTGGATCACCGAGTTTTCGATGATGTGGCCGAGATGGCTGAAGCCGCACTCGTCGCCGCGGAAGGCGATTTTGCCGAAGCTGTCGCGATCCCACACTTCCATCGCGTTATAAGCGCTGGCGCGCAGCTGGAGAATGTCATCCCACACGCCGATATGCTGCAGCAAACGCTCGCTGGCGGCATTGATGGCGGAGACGCGCAGCGCAGGCTGCTCCGACGGCGGCGCCATGTCCGGCTGGCGCTGTTCCAGCACCGCCACGCGCAGCCCGCTGCCCTGCAGGCCGCAGGCCAACGCCAGCCCCACCATACCGCCACCGGCGATAATCACGTCAAATGATTGCATGCTGCTCGATTTCCTTAAATAACGCACGACGCCTTGCCGCGCCGCGTTTTGGGCGCGCCACAGGGCGCCCGATTCTGTGTCTAACGTTCCACCCAGCCCAGCGTGCGCTTGGCGAAGGCGTCGCGCACCGCCGGCAAACGCTCCATCGCCATCAGCCCCAGGTTACGGCCGACCACCAGCGGGGCATAACGGTTGGCGAACAAACGGATCAATCCGTCGGTCACGCCGATCGTCGCCTGCTGATCGTTTTGCCGCCGCTGCTGATAGCGGCTCAGCAGCGCATAACCACCGGCGTCTTCGCCGCTGTCTACCGCTTCCGCTAGCGTTTCCGCCAGCGACATCACGTCGCGCAGGCCGAGGTTGAACCCCTGCCCGGCGATCGGGTGCAGCGTCTGCGCCGCGTTGCCCACCAGCGCCAGACGATGGCTGACATGGCGATCGGCGGTCAGCAGGCTGAGCGGATAACTGTGCCGTTTACCGGCCTTGAGGATGCGCCCCAGCCGCCAGCCGAAGGCCTGTTGCAGCTCGGCGATAAAACGTTCGTCGTCCCAGGCATCCACCCGGGCGCGATCTTCGCGCGCATGGCACCACACCAAAGAACTGCGCCCCTGCGACATCGGCAGCAGCGCCAGCGGCCCGTAGCGGGTAAAACGCTCGAAGGCGCGCCCCTGCGGATCTTCCGCCGTGGTGACGTTGGCGATGGTGGCGAACTGCGGATAGTCCTCCTGCCGCCACTGCACGTTGCAGGCCTGCGCCAGCGCCGAACGCGAACCGTCGGCCGCCACCAGCAGTTGCCCGCACAGGCGCAGACCGGTATCCAGTTGTACTTCCGCCCGCTCGGCGGTGCGAATCACGTCCACCACCCTCGCGGGGCAGTGCAGCGTAACGCCCGGCGCCTTCGCCAGCAGCGCGAACAGCCGCTGCCCGGCGTCGTGCAACTCGATCACCTGGCCGAGCGCATCGACCTGATAATCCTGCGCCTGCAGATTCACGAAACCGGCGTGGCCGCGATCGCTGACGTGCACCTGAGCGATCGGCGTAGCGCAGTCGCGCAGCGCCGGCCAAACGCCGATGCGCGCCAGCTGTTGGCAGGTGCCCTGCGCCAGTGCGATGGCGCGGGCGTCAAAGCCCGGATGGCTGCGGTCATCCGGCCGAGTCGCCTCGACCAGATCCACCGCCATTCTTCCCTGAGTAAGCGACGAGATAGCCAGCGCCAGCGTCGCGCCCGCCATACCGCCACCAACGATAATTACGCTCATTTTATGACCTTGCCGCCGCCATCAACGCTTCGATGGCATCGGCGTCTTTCACCACGGTGGCGGTCAGGTTTTCATTGCCGTCGGCGGTGATCACGATGTCGTCCTCGATGCGGATGCCGATGCCGCGGTATTCCGCCGGCACGTCCGCATCCGGCGCAATGTACAACCCCGGTTCCACAGTCAGCACCATGCCCGGCTCCAGCAGCCGATCGCGGCTCGGCGTGCCGTAGTGGCCGACGTCGTGCACGTCGAGGCCCAGCCAGTGGCTCAGCCCGTGCATGAAGAACTGCCGGTGCGCCTGCTCAGCGATCAACTGATCGACTTCACCTTTCAATACGCCCAGTTCCACCAGCCCGACCACCATGATGCCCACCACTTCGTCGTTGACTTCGCGGATGCTGGTGCCGGGTTTAAACAGTTCCAAAGCGCGCAGCAGCGACGCCAGCACGATGTCGTACACCGCGCGCTGCGGCTTGCTGAACTTGCCGTTGACCGGGAAGGTGCGGGTGATGTCGCCGGCGTACCCCTGGTACTCACAACCGGCGTCGATCAGCACCAGATCGCCGTCGCGCATCTGGC